>NZ_JBSSCC010000041.1:0-25329 GCF_054059455.1 Thermostichus sp. MS-CIW-23
TTTGCCGTGTTTTCCTGAGTTGACCACCTGTCAACAAGAGCGGGTGGCTGCGGCCATTGCTGAAATCCTCTCAGAAAAAACCTGCCCGTAGCACTCAGTTATGTCTGCCTTATGGTCATTTCGATTCAAACTAGAACACTGCACCCACGCCCACAGTCATTTTAAATAAGAATGAAACGAAATGAAACGTTTCCATCCCATTGCTTCCCAACTCCCCTCTCCCTCTGGGAAGAGGACTGGGGGTGATCTCGGAAGCGGTATGGAGCGCTTGGGGATTGTCTCAATCCAGCTTGAAAGGACTACAAATGGCCAAAAAACGAAGTCTCCAGACCCGTCCTCCCAGTGCGGCGGAAGGAAGCCAGCAGGGTGTCAATTCTGGGACTCGACCGGCTGCGGCGGCTGCCATTTCAGCACCAAGGTAGAAAGTTGCGGCAGGCAGAGCTCGAGGGAGTAGGGCAAGTTGTGGTAGGCCCAGTCGTCTGTCCACTTGCCCCCCAAATTGCCTACCCCGCTGCCCCAAAACTCCACAGCATCGCTGTTGAGCAGCTCTCGATAAAAGCCTCGCTCCGGCACTCCGATGCGGTAATTGGGCCAGACCACCGGCGTGAAGTTACAAACCACCACCACCCACTCACTGGGATCCTCCCCATAGCGGATGAAGGAAACAATGCCGCGATGGTCGCTGCAGTCGATCCAGCGGAACCCTTCTGGCTTGGTGTCTTGGGTGTACAGGGCAGGTTCGGAGCGCAACAGGTGATTCAGGCTGGCCACGTAGTGGCGCAACTTGGCGTGGGGTTCATACTGCAGCAGCTCCCAGTCCAGATCTGCCCAAACATTCCACTCATTCCACTGGCCAAACTCCATGCTCATGAACAAGGTTTTCTTGCCAGGGTGGGTGAACATGTAGCCGTATAAAGCCCGCAGGCTGGCGAACTTATGCCAATGATCCCCCGGCATTTTGCCCAACATGTGGCTCTTGCCATGCACCACCTCATCATGAGAAAAGGCCAGCATGTAATTTTCGCTGAAGGCATACATGAGGCTGAAGGTAACCAAATGGGGATGGAACTGGCGGAACCAGGGATCCATGTGGAAATAATCCAACATGTCGTGCATCCAACCCATGTTCCACTTCAAGTTGAAGCCCAGCCCACCCACATGGGTTGGCCAAGTTACCATCGGCCAAGCAGTAGATTCTTCGGCAATGGAAAGCGCACCGGGGTTGTATTTGAAAATGAGGGTATTGAGCTGCCGGAAAAAGTCGATGGCTTCGAGGTGTTCCCGCCCGCCGTAGGGATTGGGGATCCACTCTTTGCGGTCATAATCCAGATAAAGCATCGAGGCCACCGCGTCCACCCGGATCCCGTCGATGTGGTATTTCTCGAACCAAAAAAGGGCATTGGCCACCAGATAATTGCGCACCTCGTTGCGGCCATAATTAAAGACCAAAGTGCCCCAACCTTTGTGCTCGCCTTTGCGAGGGTCGGCGTACTCGTACAGGTGAGTACCGTCGAAAAAAGCCAGCCCATGCCCATCTTTGGGGAAATGCCCAGGCACCCAATCGACAATCACGCCGATCCCGGCTTGGTGAGCCCGATCGACAAAATACATAAAGTCTTGCGGGGATCCATAGCGGGATGTTACGGCATAGTAGCCAATCACTTGATAGCCCCAAGAGCCATCAAAGGGGTGTTCTGCCACCGGCAACAGCTCGATGTGGGTGAAGCCCAGCTCCTTCACATAGGGGATCAATTTGTCCGCCAGCTCGCGGTAGGTGAGGAAGCGAGTATTGGGCTTTTGGTCCACCAGCACACTTTGCCCTTCGGCAGGTGGATCTTCAGCCGAGGCGTGCATCCAGGATCCCAAATGCACCTCATAAACCGAAATCGGCGAGCGCAGGGGGTCGGTGGCGGCGCGTTTTTCCAGCCAGGCTTGGTCGTGCCAGGTGTAGGTGTTGAGGTCGGCTACGATGGAGCCGGTTTTGGGGCGCACCTCCTGTTGGAAGCCATAGGGATCCGATTTTTCGTAGATATCCCCCCAGGAAGTTTTCACCTCGTACTTGTAGATGGCGCCTGGCCCTATGCCGGGGATGAACACCGCCCAGATGCCGCTTTCGCCCAGCCGCTTCATCTGGTGTTGACGCCCGTCCCAGTGGTTAAAATCGCCGATAACGCTGACGTTGCGGGCGTTGGGAGCCCAGACGGCGAAATGCACCCCCTTCACCCCGTCCACCGTGATGGGATGAGCGCCCAGCTTGTCGTAGATGCGGTGGTGATTCCCCTCGTTGAACAAGTAGCGATCCAGCTCGCCAATGTGGTTGACCTTCTCCAAGGGAAAGCGGTAGGGATCCTCCCATTCTTCCAAGTGTTCCCCTTGGGGATCCCAGACCCGTTGGGCCCGCAAAAAATAGTCCGGCAGAGGGGTTCCCGGCTCAAAGCGCAGCTCGAATAGCGTTTCCGGGTGCAGCGGCTGCATCGGGTAAGCCTGTCCAGTGGCGCGTTCCACCAGCCAAACCTGCCGAGCATTGGGCACAAGGGCGCGCACCAACCCAAAGGATTTCCCGGCCTCTTCTATCTGCTGGGGGCCCAAAACGGCATAGGGATCCTGCCATTGGTTGGAAACAAACTGACCCACTTGTTCGGCAGACAGGAGAAAGCCCATCGGGAACCCTCAGTAAATGACCATTCTAGTCTAGCGGTGGCTGACCCCCAGTTTGCGCTGTCAGCTCCAGGCCCGCCTCCAGGCAAAGAATCCCTGCAAGAAGTTCTGCAGGCGGGGGTTGGTGGCCAATTGTTGCTTGCGGTGCTGCAGGGCCGCCTTGGCATTCACCTCCGAGCGGGTGGGGTAGATGTGGATCCCGGTCAGGGCAGAGACGGGCAGCCGCCGGCTCATGGCCAAAACCACTTCATGAATCAGCTCTCCCGCCTGGGATCCCACCAGGTGCGCCCCCAAAATCTGGCCGTTGCGTCGACAGATCAATTTGGCAAAGCCCAGGGGGGCAGCTTCTGCCTGGGCCCGATCCACATCGGCAAACTCCTGTTTGAGCACCACCACATCCTTGCCGTATTGCTGCCGGGCTTCGCTTTCGGTGAGGCCCACACGGGCCAGCTCCGGCTCGGTAAAGATGGCCCAGGGAATGACGCGATAACGCGCTTGGCTGAGGGGGAAAAACAGGGCATTGACCAAGGCCACTGCCGCTTCGTAGGCCGCCACATGGGTAAATTGCGGCCCGCCGATGACATCCCCACAGGCGTAGATGCGGGGATTGCGGGTTTGCAGCTTGGCATTTACCTGGATCCCTTGGGGGGTGTACTGCACGCCGGCGGCTTCTAGACCCAGCCCTTCCACGTTCGGGATCCGACCGGCGGCCACCAAAATCTCTTCTGCACGGATCACTTGATCACCTGCAGCGGCGGTGCCTGCCCCGGAATTGGCCTTTAGGGAAAGCAGCTTTGCCCCTTGCTCTTGGCCAACTGCTGTGGCGCGTACCCGGGTGAGGATGCGGATCCCATCTTGGGCCAACTGTTGCTGCACCACCTGGGCGGCTTCGGGATCCTCCTTGGGCAAGATGCGCTCGCGGCTGGCAATGAGGGTCACCTCGGATCCCAGACGGGCCAGAGCTTGGCTTAACTCGCAGCCTACCGGCCCCGCCCCAATCACCGCCACCGATTTGGGCAAACGGGTCAAGTCAAAGATCGATTCGTTGGTCAGATAGCCCGCCTCGGCCAAGCCCGGCAAGGGGGGAACCCAAGGACGGGATCCGGTGGCGATGACAAAAGCCCGCGCCTGTACCTGCCGTCCTGCCACCTCAAAGGTGCGCCCATCCACAAAGCGGCCCTTGGCAAACACCATCTCCACCCCCAGTTGGCGGAAGCGATCTGGCGAATCGGCGTGGTTGGCGATGTAGCTCTGGGCAGAGCGAATGTGTTCGTACACCTTGAGGTAATCCACCGCGATCCCTGCTGGGCCAGGGAGAGTTACCCAACCGGCAGCAATGGCCTGGCGCATCCGATGGACGGTATGGGCCACGTGAAGAAGGGCTTTGCTGGGCACACAGCCATGCCAGAGACAATCTCCGCCCAGGCGGTCGCTTCCTTCCACCAGCAGCACCTTGGCCTTCAGTTGGGCAGCAGCGCTGGCCACCACCAGACCCGCCGCACCAGCGCCAATGACCACAATATCGTAGGAGACAGGCATGGCTTGTTCTGAACAAAAACATCGGGCAAAAGATAGCACCATCCTATGTCTTGAGTGGGCCGGGGGTAGGCTGGGAGAAGTCCTTGCCAAAGGATCCCTTTCTGGATGGGAGAAGAACTTGCTAAAGTGGGACGGATTGACCCCTTAGAATCTGGGTTGATCCGTCTGTTCTACCTTTCAGGGTTTGGGGACTTATGACTATCCTGCTGCCGAGCGAACCTATCTTGGCCGTGAGCATCTTCGGCATGGGCCTGCCAGAGCTGGCCGTGATTGGGGTGATCGCGGTGGTCGTGTTTGGCCCCAAGAAGCTACCGGAGTTGGGCAGCGCCTTTGGCAAAGCGTTGCGGAGTTTCAAACAAGAGATGAACAACCCCAGCAGCGATGACGAGCCTGCCGGCACGGAAAAGGTGGAGAAGGATGCCGCCTGAGGGTCGCGGAGAGGGGTGGGATCCCAACTCCTGCAAGGGGCCTGCTGCCGGAACTGTTGAGAGGGGGGATCCAAGCCAGCTTCGATCAGAAGTAAAGTCAGCTCGCAAGGGAGCCGGCTCCAGGGCTAGTGTATAGTTCTGGAAAGTTCCCCAGCCTAGTGCTACCGGCTGAGCCAGGATCAGCCTGGATGGGCCCATCGGATGCCCCAGAGGTGGTATGGCTGAGCTGACCGATTTCGAGTTGATGCGCCAGATCCAACTGCGGGATCGCCGCAGCCACTTCTTGCTCAAGGATCGCTATCGGAAGCGCCTGCTGGATATTGCCTTGGCCATTCTCAAGCAACCTCACCAGGCAGAAGAGGTGGTGCGGCAGGTGTTTGAGTTTTGCTGGAAACACGCCGATGCCTTTGACCTGCAGCGGGATCGCTCAGTGGCTCTGTGGCTCTACGAGTTGACAGCCTTTCAGGCTAGGGAACGGCTGCGGCGTTGGGCTTGGCTACCTGCCCCCCTCTCCATTCAAACTTCGGCTCCCCTGTGGCCGCAACGTCTTCTCTGGGGCAGCCTGGCAGTGCTGGGGATCTACGCGGTAGCCATAACAGCGGCCTACTGGCGGCTGCGCTGGCAGTGGGGATCCCCCATCGAGGGAGAGTCAGCGGCGCTTCAACGGCTCTATCAAGAGTGGCAACGACAGCCGCAAGTGCAGCGAACCCTGCTGCGGGATCCCAGCTTCAGCACTCCCCTGTTGGTGCAAGCCCTCTGGTCACCCCATGCCAAGCAGGTGCTGCTCTTGGCCTCGGAGATGGCCCCTGCCCCCCCAGGGAGCACCTATCAACTGTGGCTGGAGTCGGAGATCCAGGGAGGGGGACGACTGCTGGAAAGCGCCGGCACCTTTGCCGTCAACGGGGAAGGATCCCTGCAGTGGCTCAGTCAACCCCTCCATTCTGAGCAGCCGACCCGCCTCCTCATCACCCTCGAACCGGCAGGAGGGAGCGAATCCCCCACAGGCCCGCCTCTGCTGCAGAGCAGTTTCTGGATCCCTGCCGCCCAGCCATGATCAGGAGAGATTGGGGGATAACTGGGGGGCTTGTCTCCCGCTTTTGCGCCGCTTAGCATGGGATCCCCGCAAGCGCACCTTAAGACGGTAGCGAACCGTTTCGTGAACGACCTTATAGGAGGCATCCACACCGTGCGTTTCCCGCAGCCATTCGCGGATGTCGCTGTAGGTACGGAATCGGCCAGGCTGATGCAGCTCCTGCTTGAGGATTTCCAAAACCGGCTTGGGGATGAGGGGTTTGCGCCCTTGGTTGCGGGGCACCGTCAACATGCCCTCTAGCCCCCTGGCCTTGTAGCGTTGAAACCATCGAAAAATCGTTGAGATGTCCCGCCCCAGAATTTCAGCCAAGCCTGTCATCGTCTTGACTTTCCCAATCTTGAGCAGGTAGAGAGCTTGAACCCGCTCCTTCCCGGTCGGTGTAGACTGCTTGCTTAGTAGGGATTTGAGCTCTTCAGCCGATTCCTGAATGTCGAGCTTGAGGACTCCAGCCATGTTGGGGCGTCGCAGAACAGCGTTGAATTCGTTGGCTGGCGGAGAGTCTACCACAGTAACTTGGGGTTTTGGAAGTTGTTCGTGAAGTTTGCCTGGGCATCTCTTGACGTTTACAGAATCTCAGAATCTCCAGCTGAAAAATCTCCAACAGGCCACCCTTGTCGCTTTTCAGGATAGGCGGGCAAGGGATCCCCTCTAGGGCGGCAGGCCGTGGCTGTAGGAGTGGCTGTAGGATCAGAGGGCAAGCTTGCCGACGCTGCACTATGGTTCTTCGCAAGTATCTTGCAGGAGAGGGGCTGCGTTGGTTTCGCCTGGCCCTGCAGTTGCAAGGATCAGTTGTGCCGGCAGTGCTGCCCCGCGCCTTTACCTGCGGCTTGGTCGGAGTGCTGGTTTCGGTTCTGTATAAGTTGGGGCTGCCCCTGGCGCTGTCGTCCTTGGTGGCGTTTGTGCCCAACATCGTTTTGGGTTTGATGCTGGTGTTTCGGACAAACACCGCCTACGAACGGTTTTGGGAGGGGCGGAAAGCTTGGGGAGCCGTGGTGAATGACGTGCGCAACTTGGCCCGCTTGATTTGGGTAGCCATTGAAGAAAAGCAGCCCGGCGACCGGGAAGAGAAGATCCAAACTCTATATCTGTTGCCCGCCTTTGCCATGGCCATGAAACAGCACTTGCGCCAGGAACCTTTGCTGGATGAGATTCAGCCCCTCCTCAGCCCGGAGCAGTTGCAACGTCTCCAAAGCCTCAAACACCCCCCCTTGCAAATTGCCTTTTGGATTGGAGATTATCTGCAGCGCCAATACCAAAAGGGCTGCGTTGAGGTCTACCAGCTCACGATCATGGTGGAGCGGCTCAACAGCATGGTGGATGCGCTGGGGGCCTGTGAGCGCATTCTCATGACCCCAATGCCGATGGCTTATGCCCTGCACTTGAAGCAGTTGCTGTTGCTTTACTGTTTGTCTTTACCGTTTCAAATGGTGGAGGGTTTGGGTTGGATGACCGGCCCCATTGTGGGATGGCTGAGCTTTATGTTGTTTGGCGTTGAAGAGATCGGCATCGAAATTGAAAATCCCTTTGGCCGGGATCCCAATGATCTGCCCCTCGATAACATTTGCAACAAGATGAAGCACAATATTGCGGATTTGATCAATTCCACTTAGGGAACTCTCGCCGTTCTGGATGGCAGGGCAGCTGCCCATTTCAGATCCTCAGCCGGCACCTACCCCTAGTGGAGATAGCCGGGGCGAACCCGATGATTGAGAGGAAGGGATCCCTATATCTTGGGTAGGGAACAAGATGGGTTTGCTAAACTGTGGACAATTTGCCGAGGTGCTCTGGGGATGGCCTGCTCAACCTGCACATTTTTACACCTGGCCGATGTGCATCTGGGCTATGACCGCTACGACAGCCCGGAGCGGAGCAAGGACTTCTTTTTGGCTTTTCGGGATGTTGTCCGGCGCTATGCCATTCAGGATCCGGTGGACTTTGTGCTCATCGCCGGAGATCTGTTCGAGCATCGGCAGATTCAGCCCGGCGTTCTCAACCAAGCCCAGATCGTCTTGCGGGAGCTGCAGCAGGCCGGGATTCCGGTGTTGGCCATCGAGGGCAACCACGACAACCGTCCCTATGGCGTGAAAACCAGTTGGCTGAGGTACTTAGCCGATCACGGGGAGTTGATCCTGCTGGAGCCGGAAGCAGGGGAAGAGGGCCTGGAGTTGCGTCCCTGGGCGGGTGGGCGAGGGGGCTACCTAGACCTGCCCTGTGGGGTGCGGGTGATTGGATCCCAGTGGTACGGATCGGCAGCCCCTCGGTCGATTGAGCAGTTGGCGGCGGCCATTCGACGGTTGCCCCCCGGCCCAGAACGGGTGGTGTTGATGTTCCACCACGGTCTAGAGGGCCAAATTGCCCGTTACCAAGGCGCTCTGCGCTACAAAGATCTGCTGCCCCTGCGGGAGGCAGGGGTGGGCTACCTGGCCTTGGGACACATTCACAAAAGCTATTCCGAGGGGGGGTGGATCTTCAACCCGGGATCCCTGGAGGCCAACAGCACTGCCGAATGGGACTTCCAACGGGGGGCCTATCGCGTCCGCTGGGGAGATGGCCCACCCCAAGCGGAGTTGGTGCAGGATTACCATCAGCGGCCCCGCCGCCGGCTCTATCTGGAGGCCAAGGGCAGAGAAACCCCCGAACAGATTGCTGCAGCAGCCATTGCCTTGGCTAAGGGATCCCGTTTTCAGGAAAGTGAGATGGAGCCGATGGTGGAGTTGCGGCTGGTGGGACAGGTGGGGTTCGCCAAGCATGAGCTGGATAGCCGCGCCCTACAGGGTCAAATTCAGCAGCTTACCGGCGCCTTGCTGGTTCTGTTTCGTTTTGAGGCCAATACTTTAGAGCTCGGGTCGGCTGCCCTTTCCTTGGAAGAAGAGGGGCAGAGGCTACAAATCGAAGAGAAAATCTACAGGGATCTGCTGAGCAGCCATGCCCACTACCGCAAACGCAGTGAAGAGCTAGCGCGGCTGCTTCTGGATCTTAAAGAAAAGGTTTTGGATGGGCAAGGAGAATCTGAAGTGTATGCTCACCTAAGGGGAGCTTTTGATGCTCCGCATCGCTGTCGCGAATGGGGAGCAGAAGACTGATTATGCGGATCCTCTCTCTCGCTTTACAAAACTTCAAATCTCATGAGGATGCCGTCTTCACGTTTGAGCCAGGTATTAACGCCATTTGCGGAGAAAACGGAGCGGGCAAGACCAGCATTTTGGAAGCCATTGCCTGGGTTTTGTTCGACTACTGCCCCTACAGCCAAGAAGAAATCATTCGCTCCGGGGCCAACGACGCAGTGGTGACTGTGCAATTCATCTCCCAATGGGATCAGCGCACCTACGATGTTCGCCGCAGCGTAACGCAGGGATATCGTCTCTTTGATCCCCAACTGAAGCAGCGCCTAGAGTATGAGCGCAAGTCCGATGTGCTGCCGTGGCTGAGGCAACATTTGGGCGTACCTGCCGGTACCGACCTGGCGCGGCTCTTTGCCACAACGATTGGGGTGCCCCAAGGGACTTTCACGGCAGACTTTCTCAAAACCGGTCGAGATCGCAAAGAAGTTTTCGATCGCATCTTAAAGGTGGAAGAGTACCAGCAGGTAGCCAAAGACCTGTTGGCGGTCGAAAAATACAGCGAGGCGCAGATTCAGGCCATTAATCATCAAATTGAATTGCTCCGCCAACAGCTACAGGAGTGGGATCCGCTGCAAGCGGAGCGGCAGAAAATCCAACAAGAACTGAGTTATTGGCAAGAGCGCTTGAGTCAATCGATCCACACTCTGGATCAGGTTAAGCTTGAGATCGAGCGACTGGAGAAATGGCTTGAGCAAATCCAAACTTTAGATCACCAGATTGCCCAACTGGAGCAAAAGGGATCCCTGCTTCAGGTATCTCTTGAGCAGGCAGAAAAGTTATGGGCAGAGGCCAGGCAAGCTCAAGCGCAGCAACAGCAATACTGGGAGGGATCTCAGCATTTTTTGGCCACAGAAGCTCGCTTGCGGGAGCTGGAAAAACAGCAACAGCAACGCTTGGAGTGGCTGAAACAGCGGGATGCTTTGCTCTCGCAAAAGCAGCATATCGAAAACCAATTGGCAAGACTTCAAGAAAAGTTAAGCCAACAGCAGCGCTGGAAGCAGGAGCTAGAGGAGCTAACCCCGCAAATTCAGGCCCAAGAGGAGCTAGAGCGTCAGCAGACCTATTGGACTCAACAGCTCAACACGTTGCTACACCTGCACCGCGAATGGGAACAGATCCAGGCAGAATGGACAGCCCACGCCGAGCGCTGTCAACTGCTACAAAGCCGAGTGCAAGAAGCTGAACAGGCCCAGGCCATATGTCGGCAGCATCAATTGACCTACAACCGTTATTTGCAGTTGGAAACCCTCATTGCAGAGCAGGAAGCGCTGCGGCGAACCCGACAAACTTTACTGGCTCAACGGGAAACTTTGCAACATCAACTGCATCGATTGGAGCTGCAGGGATCCGAATATCAGCAACAACTCCAGATCTTCCAAAAAATGGAGGCGGAAAAACTTGAGCTGCAACCCCTGTGTGAACGGCAGGCCTCCCTGGAGCAGCGCCACTCCCAACTTGGCGAGAAGTTGGCTTCCTTTCAGGCTCTGCGCCTTGAACTCAAACAACGGGAAACGGAGCAGGAACAAGGCCAAGTCCAATTGCAACAACTGCAGCTCCAACTGAGACAACGGCAGGCGGATTTGGAGCGGGTAGCCGCCATTCCTGCGCTCGAAACTCAACAGGAGCGATTGCAAACTCAGCTCAGCCGCATTGCCGCAGCTCGTCAATTTCAACAGGAGCTACAAGCCCTTTTTGAGCAGGGCTCGGATCAATTGGCTCAACACCATCACAGCATCCGGCAACTTCTGGACGAATTGGAAGCGCAGCGACACAACTATCCCCAACTTCAATCTCTGTGGCAGCGGATCCCAGAGGTACTCACTCGATCTTCAGCACTCAGCCAACAGTTGCTCCAGTCCATCCATCAGATTTTGCAGGATCTGGCTCCCCAAACTTCCGAGCCCCAACTTCGTCAGCAGTTGTCCAACATCCAAAAACAACTCAGGACTTTGCAACCCTTGCTCGGCCTAACCGCACAAATACCCGATTTACAAGCCCAAATTCAGCAACTGCTGCAGTTGCAAGCCGAACGACAAAGCAGAATTGATGATCTTCACTGGGATCTTGAGGCTGAGCCCACCTTCCTTCGGCAACAACAGGAAATTGGCCAGGCGCTGCAAGAACTGGGGGATCCCAGAGGGCAAATCCAGCGCTTGGAAAGAGATCTCAGCCGCAAGTCTAGGGTTGAGCAAGAATATCAACAAATAGCGGCCCATGTTCAGCAACTCCAACAGCAGATACAAGCCCTAGAAGAGCAGCTGCAACCGCTTTCAGATCTGGATGAAAGAATTGCAGCTTTGCGGGAAGAACAAGGCCGGCACCGCAACAACTACGAGACCTTTATCCGCATGCAGCCTCTTGCCCAAAGTTTACCCCGACGGCAAGATGAACTCCAAGCGGCCCAGTTGGCCCTAGATCAAATCCAGAAAGCCAAGCAAGAAAAACAAGCCCAGATCGACCGCTGGGAACAAACAGAGGGATCCAAAGATGACCTGCAAGCCCAAATTGCAAAAGCCGCCGAAACCCTAAGGGCACTGGGGGATCCCAGAAGTCAAGCCGAACGGCTCAAAGCAGAGTTAAAACAGGAAAAGCAATATTTACAAATGCAGGCCGACTGCCTGCAGCAGCTTCGGGATTTGGAAGCAGCACTCAGCCCTATTGACGAGGCCCTATCCCAAACCGAGCACCTGGATCGGGAGGTGGGATCCCTGCAGGAAGAACGCGAACGATACCGTTTAGATCACGAGCGCTATCTGCAGGCAGAACCCATTGCCCAATTGCTTCCCCAGCGGGAACAGGAACTGGCCGAGCTAAACGCCCAGCGGCAGCAACTGCAAACTCAGCTTTCCCAACTTCGCGCAGCACGGGATCCCTTGGCTGCTCTGTATCGACCGCAGGAGCATGAGCGCCTTCGATCCCTTTTGCAGGCCACTGAAATTCAAAAAGCCGAAGCCCAGGCCCGCCTGGAGAGCCTAGCTCCTCAACTGAGCAAAATTGAGGAAAAGTTGCGGCAATTGGAACAGGCCAAGGCCAGCTTAAAGCAAGTCGAGGCCGAAAAAACTGAGAGAGAACGCCTGCACCGCTTTATCAAGTTTAGCCGAGATACCTATAGAAAAGCCGGCCCTCAAATTACCCAATACTACCTGCAGCAGATCAACCATACTGCCGATCACCTCTTCCGAGAAATTCTCAACCGTCCCAACGTCACCCTGACCTGGGAAGCCGATTATGAGATCCGCGTTCAAGAAGCCGGCAGCCCCAAACGACGGTTTGCCAGCCTTTCCGGGGGAGAGCAAATGTCGGCGGCCTTGGCAGTGCGCTTGGCTTTACTCAAGGTGTTGGGACAACTAAATATTGCCTTTTTCGATGAGCCCACCACCAATATGGATGCCCAACGGCGACAGCGGCTGGCAGAGGCTATTACCAACCTGCGATCTTTTGAGCAGCTGTTTGTCATCAGCCACGACGATACCTTTGAGCAAATGACAGAAAATGTTATTCGGGTGGAAAGGCACTCCGGATCCAAGTCGGTAGGGAGGGATCCCGCCCATGGTGTTTAGAGCCGACCGGATCCTGGCGGTGCTGCAGCAGAAGCGGGAGGCCTTTGCCACTTTTGATCAAAGGCTGTCGGAGCGCAGAGAATACTATAAGCAGGCCATGGAAAGCTTGTGCCAGTGGTCAAGCCTAGAGATTGCCGAAAAAATAGCTCCATTCCCTTTCCCAGGCGCTTTACCTACTGCAGAGTGGGATCGCTACTCCAATTGGAGGATCCCTTTTGAGCAGGAATGGGCCAATTACGAAGAAAGCCGCGATTGGGCGAAGTCGGTCATTGAAAATATTCCTACCTTTGCCGTAGATGGATCCCAGATTTATCCCAGCAAAGATCTGTCAATACCGGTGGCGCTGGTGCAAATCGGCTGGTATGAAAATTATCACTGCGCAGCAGGCTTGTACGAAAAAGACATCCAAGTGGATGTATTGACTCCAAGGGACCTGGGATCCGACAGCAGCGGCGAACCGAAAGAGCGAATGGTTAACATGCGCCGCTTTCAAATGGAAATCGAGAGACTTGTAGAATACATTCAAAAATCTCAACCGGGATCCCGAAAATTGGCCTTTTTGGACGGGGCGCTGGTGGCTACTTTTGCCGAAGTCTTTGAGCCAGAAAGCCAAGACTTTTATGTGCAGTGTTTGCTCCAGCTTCTGCGGGCCAGCGAGCAAAGCCGGATCCCCATCGTGGCCTACATAGACACCACCTACACTTCCGATTTGGTGGCGTTGCTGAAGCATTGTTTTGACCTACCCGAAGCTCCACAGCTTCACGATGCGCAACTGCTTAGTCCCTGGTTGGAGTGGGGGGATCGCACGCCTTTTTTCATCTGTGCCCGCGGCGGCAGCCTCAACCCCCAAGATGGGATCCTCAACTCCTACCAAGAAATGCGGGAGCGAGTGGGGTTTGTTTACCTGCGCACCAATGACAACTTTCCGGCCCGCTTGGAAATACCCGTTTGGGTTTATGAGGCAGGACTGTTGGACTGGTTGGTGGATCTGGTTCGCTGTGAGGTGGTGATTGGGCGAGGTTATCCTTATGTGCTGGAGACAGCCGATCAAATAGCCGTTATCCGCAATGAGGATCGCAACCTTTTCTTGCGTCTCATGCAAGATTGGGCCGCTCGCGAAAAGCTGAACCTAAGGCTATCCCGGAAAACAGTAAGTAAATTACAGCGGAGACGAGTTCGATGAGATTGGGAAAGGTAGTTCGCTCCAACAATCACTGTGATTATGTGGTGCAGGTGGACGATGCTTTAGAAGTCAAAAATCCGCCGGCTCCTGATGACTATGGCTTCGGCAGCTTTGTCAAGCTAGAAAGCGACCGGCGACACTGGGCCGTAGGTCTGGTCTACAACACACAGCTTCTGAACCCGATGTTCCTCAATTCTGGGCCGCGCCTTTCCAGCCAGCCGGATCCCTATTTTTCCCCCGATTTGCAGAATGAGGTGCGCACATTGCTCTCGGTGGTTTTAATCGGGGCTCTGGATGAAGAGCGCCGCTGTGGCCGGCAAGGGATCCCACGCGTGGTGGTGCCTGTAAACACGCCGGTTTTTCGCATGAGCCGGGAAGAGATCCTGCGCTTTCACCAGGATCCCCAAGGTCAAACCCAATTTTCCTACTATGGTTTGCTGCTGAGTAGCGGCGGCAACTTTGCCAATCATTTAATCTACCAAGTCTTGAATGACATTACGCCGATGTTTGCCGATCCAGCTCAACGGCGAGCTCTGCAAATCTTAAGCAAAGAATTGGCCTGGAAAATGACTGTAGGAGCGATGCGCTGATGCCCCAAAAAATCACCGATAATGGCCACCATCCAGAAGCCACCCTCTCTCCAACTGAGGACTCTCCAGAGGTAATTGGCACCGTCAAAGGGCCTGGAGAAACCTCTAACCAATATGTTTTCATCACTTCCAATACCCAAGCGGTAAAGGTGGGCGATTTCGTCTACTACGAAGTCCAGGATCCCCAATCGCAAACCCTGCAAATCTTGGGCAAAATTAGCCAGGTTCAACTCCTCGATCACATCCCCGATCGCATCTTTGCCGATACCGAAATCGATCCCAGCACCATTGTGGCTTTGGTGGGCTTTACCCATCCCAATCCGGAAATCTATGCGGTTACCGTCGAGGTCATCGGCTATTTCAATCAGAAGATGGGCTTTATTAACCCCCGCCGCGCTCCGGATCCCGGTGCCAAGGTTTTTCTGGCCTCCAATCGTCTGCTGAAATCAATTTTGAACAAACGAGATGAAACAGCCATTGGGGGTGCTCACTTGGGCAGCCTGTTGTTGCGCGATGAGGGGGCGGTGCCCGTGGTGCTGGATGTCAAAGAAATGGTCAGCACCCATCTGGCCATTTTGGCGGGGACAGGATCCGGCAAATCTTATACAGCAGGGGTTTTGATTGAAGAGCTGCTTTTGCCCAAAAACCGAGCTGCCGTCCTCATTTTCGATCCCCACGGGGAATACCACACGCTGGCAGAAATGCAGTCCCACCCCAAGTTTTTGGGGGAAGATGGCTACCGACCCAAAGTCAAGGTTCTTTCACCACAGGAAATTAAGATTCGCGTATCTTCTCTCAACTTCTTTGATATTCTGACCCTGCTGCCGGAAACCAGCGATCGGCAAAAATCTTTTCTGGAAAAAGCCTTCCGCAGAACAACTCAATTTAACCCGATCCGCTGGACGATTCAGGACTTAATCGATGCCGTAAACGAGGCTGATTCCGCAGAGGATGGATCCCAAGGATCCTCAGCCGCCGCCTTGGAGTGGAAATTAGAACAGATCGACCGTTCTCCCTATTTCGACAATTTGCAACACCTAGCTCCCAAAGACTTGTTTGAGCCGGGGCAAGTAACCATCCTGCAAATGCATGAGATCAGCCAAGAAGAACAGCAGGTGATCGCTGCTGCCATCTTGCGCCAGGCCAACTATGCTCGGATCAATACCCACAAAGGCAAGATCCAGCCGGGGGACGAAAATTACTTGCCTTATCCCGTCTTTATTTTGCTGGAAGAGGCCCATCGGTTTGCCCCTGCCCACGAGCCTTCCCGTTGCAAACAGGTGCTGCGCACCATCCTCAGCGAAGGACGCAAGTTTGGACTGGGGGTAGGGCTGATCACGCAACGCCCTGGCAAGTTGGACTCGGATATTCTGTCTCAATGCATGAGCCAATTTTTGATGCGAATTGTCAACCCTGCCGATCAGGAAAATTTGCGCCACAGTGTCGAGGCTGCCGGACGGGATCTGTTGCAGGAATTGCCCGCCTTGAGCAAAGGTCAGGTGATCATCTCCGGTGTGTGCGTCAATACCCCCGTGTTATGTAAAGTGCGGAAGCGTTATACGCAGCATGGCGGCGAAACGTTGGATATTCTTGGCCTCTGGCAAAGGCATTCCCAAGAGCACCACCAACGGGATCGCTTGGCCCAGTCGGCCCCTCTCAAACCGCGTCCTCAACCTCAGGTGGTGGATGGACTCAGCATTGATTAGCAATGGCCCAAAACTCCAACTGTGGCCTGATCTCAATCGCTGAATCTGCCAAATCTACAATCCGAAACCACTGCTTGATTGCAATACAATTCATTTCACAGAAACAAGTTTTGGGGCGAGCAGGATGAGGAAACAAGCCCTTTTGCCAGGTTTGCTGGGCATTGCCGTTGCGGTTCTGCTGGGATCCGGGCCTGCCTATGCTCAGTT
Source organism: Thermostichus sp. MS-CIW-23 (assembly GCF_054059455.1). Lineage (NCBI taxonomy): Bacteria > Bacillati > Cyanobacteriota > Cyanophyceae > Thermostichales > Thermostichaceae > Thermostichus > Thermostichus sp. MS-CIW-23. The sequence goes on from NZ_JBSSCC010000041.1 coordinate 16,087, forward strand.
GCGGCTGATTCCCCAAGCAGCGCGGCAGGTATACGAAGCTCTGCCGGATCTGCCCCTGGAAAACACCTACACCCCTATTAACCCCAACGATGGCGGCCCCGCACCCGAAGAGGATACTTTGGTGCGGCGAATGATGATCTATCACCTGCAGGTGGCTGGTCGCTCCCCCACCGACCGCTTTGACTGGCAACTGACGCTGGCAGACTATTTCGATGCCAACGAGCCAATCATCGCCCAACGGTATCCCGGTGCCGACCGCCTCACGGTCAACCCCTACGCCCAAGACAAAGCCGTTGTACAATCCCTGAACCGGCAACAGCGACAGGCCCTGCTGGAAGCCCTTGTGCTGGCCTTCGGTGGGGATCCCAACCCAACGCCCCTCTACATTCCCGCCGACGGGGATCCTGCCCCTACCCGTCCCACCCCAGAACCTATGAAGCCCTTGCTGCTTCCCGGCAGCGGATCCGCTGACTTGCTCAGGCCCTAGCCGAGGTTTCCCGCTAACTCAAGGCTTGCCCGGTGTAGTTCTCAATGCAGCGCAGGAACAGCTCTACCCCAATGCCAAGGGCAGCCTCATCGAAGTCGAAGCGGGGGTGGTGGTGAGGGTAGTTCAGGCCCCTTTCGGGGTTGGCGGATCCCAGGAAAAAGTAGCAGCCAGGCACCTCATTCAGGAAAAACGAGACATCCTCTCCGCCCATGGTCATTTCTGGGATGATCCTCGCCTCTGGGCCAAACACCTCGCGGGCAGACTGTTCCACCAGAGCTGCCATAGCAGGATCGTTTTGAACCGCCGGATAGCCCCGCTCGAATCGAAACTCATAGGTGGCTCCGTAGGCTTGGCAAATGCCGGCAACGATTTCTTCCATGCGCTTTGGGATCAAATCGGCCACTTCAGGGTGAAAACTGCGCACAGTACCCCAAATTTCTGCGCTTGGGGCGATAACGTTGAAGGCATCGCCAGCCCGGAAACGGCCCACCGTCACCACCGCCGGCTGCAGCGGATCCACATTGCGGGAGACAATGGTCTGCAAAGCATTGACAATGTGGGATCCCACCACAATGGCATCCACTGTTTGTTGGGGAAGGGCAGCATGTCCGCCTCGCCCGATCACCTGAATCTGAAAGCGGTCGGCAAAGGCCATCGAGGGGCCACTTTTCACGCCAATAGTGCCCAGAGGGCGATTATTCCACAGGTGTAGGCCGAGGATGGCTTCCACATCCGGGTTTTTCAGAACCCCCGCCTCCAGCATGGGCTTGGCTCCGCCGGGGCCTTCTTCGGCAGGTTGAAAAATGACCTTGACGGTACCCCTGAGGTGGTGGCGGTGCTGTTGCAGCAGCTTGGCGGTGCCCATAGCAATGGCCGTATGGCCGTCGTGGCCACAGGCGTGCATGACGTTGGGGATGGCGGAGCGGTACTCGACTTCATTGGCCTCATGAATGGGCAGGGCATCCATATCGGCCCGCAGCGCCAAAACCGGCCCCGGCTGCTCTCCCTCAATGGTGGCCACGATGCCGGTGTGGGCAATGCCGGTCTGGTGCGGGATCCCCCAGCTTTCCAGGCGCTGGCTGATGTAGGCGGCGGTTTGCTTCTCCTGGAAGCCCAGCTCAGGATACTTGTGGATGTGGCGGCGCCAGGTCACCAACTCGGGTTGTAAAGCTCGAACAGCAGGGCGAAGTGCGGGAAAGGACATGACCTGAAAAACAAAAAAACAAAAATGTCTTGGAAAACCTTCACCGATGGCCAGTGTTGGTTGCATGCAGTTGCCTGTCGATTTTGCCCAGTATGGCATTGCTGAGGCTGCTTTCCGCTCGGCGTCGAGGTGGACATCTAGGCCCACTGGGATCCGGTTTCCGGCGGCAGATCCTGCCAGCGGCCCGGCCCCACTGCTCGCAAAGCTTCCTGCAAGGAGATCGCCCCTGAGTAGAGGGCCTTGCCCAAAATGGCCCCTGTCAAACGGGGCAAGCTCAACAAAGCCAGCAAATCGGTCAGCGAGCCGATCCCTCCCGAAGCAATCACAGGCAGGCGGGAGATGGCGAGGATCTCCTGCAACTGTTGTAGGTTGGGGCCGGCCAGGGTGCCATCCCGGCCAATGTCGGTGTAGATGATGCCGGCGACGCCCTGTTCCCCCACCCGTTGCACCAATTCGGTGGCCCGCAGGGGAGTGGTGCTCAGCCAGCCGCGGGTGGCCACTTGCCCCTGCCGAGCGTCGATCCCCACCCAAACCCGACCGGGCAAGGCTTGGGTCATCGCCTCCAGGGTGTCGGGATCCTCCACGGCCAGGGTGCCAACGATCACCCGATCCACCCCCAGCTCCAGCAACTGCCGCGCCCGTTCCAGGGATCGGATCCCACCCCCCACCTGCACCGGGATGGCCAGGCTGCGGACAATGCGCTCAATGATGGGCAGGTTGACTGGATCCCCGCTTTTGGCTCCGTCCAGATCGACCACATGCAGGCGAGGGGCACCCTGTGCCGCCCAAGCTTCGGCCTGCTGGATGGGGTCATCGGCCACCTGTTCCGCCTGAGCGTAATCCCCCTGGTAAAGGCGCACGGCGCGGCCCTGCAAAAGGTCGATGGCGGGGATCACCTCCAGAAAAGCAGTTGAGTAAGGCATGATGGGATCCCTTGAGGGGCTTTTCCAGTATCGCCTGGGAGCGGCCTTGCTCCAGCGGAGATCTGGATCTCTAGACCCTAAAGTGCTCCACACCGCTGACGCGATGGGAGAACATCCTGAGATGACTATGAACGCGCGCCAACTGGCTCTGTTGGCTCTGCAGAAAATCGAGCGCCAAAACGCCTATGCCGACCTGGTTCTGGGGCATTTGTTGGCCAACAGCAGCCTGATCCCCGCCGACCGGCATCTGGTCAGCGAGCTGGTGTACGGCGTTACCCGCCGTCGTCGCACCCTCGACGCCCTAATCGACTGCTTTGCCCAACGTCCTGCCCACAAGCAACCGCCCGATTTGCGGCTCATTCTGCACCTTGGCCTCTACCAGCTGGCTTTTTTGGATCACATCCCCCCCAGCGCTGCCATCCACACCAGCGTGGAATTGGCCCGCCAGATGGGGCTGGGATCCCTGACAGGGGTGGTGAACGGCATCTTGCGCGCCTACCAGCGGCAAGTGTTGGATCAGCCAGAGAAGGATCCCCTCAAGCCCCTCGAGGACACTCTGCCAGCCGACCCAATTCAGGCTTTGGGGATCCGGCACAGCTTTCCCGACTGGCTGGTGCGTCTGTGGTGGGAGCAGCTGGGGCCAGCAGAAGCCGAGCAGTTGTGCGCCTGGTTCAACCGACCGCCCCACCTAGATCTGCGGGTTAACCCGCTGCGGGCAGAGGTAGACAGGGTCATCCAAGCCCTGGCAGAAGCAGGGATCCCTGCCCTCCCCATCTCCGAGGTGCCGGGCGCCTTGCGACTTCAGGATCATGCTGGCGACATCACGGCCCTGCCCGGCTTTGCCCAGGGTTGGTGGAGCGTTCAAGATGCCAGTGCCCAGCAGGTGGTGCATTGCCTGGATCCCCAGCCGGGAGAGCGGGTGATCGACTGCTGCGCTGCTCCGGGCGGCAAGACCACCCAAATAGCCCAACACATGCAGGATCGAGGGGAGATTTGGGCTTTGGATCGTCACCCCCACCGTCTGCGGCGCCTAGAGGAAAATGCCCATCGCTTGGGCTTGACCTCAATCCGTTCCCTGGCCATCGACCTGTTATCCCTGAGCGCTGCCGCCGATCGCGTCAGCGGGACGGAGTCCTTACCCCCCCCTCCCTTGCCCCCCTGGCAGAGTGCTGACCGCGTACTGCTGGATGCCCCCTGCTCCGGCTTGGGAACCCTGCACCGCCATGCCGATGCCCGCTGGCGACAAACCCCAGAGCGGATCCCAGAGTTGGCCCACCTGCAAGCTCAGCTTCTGCAGGTGGCAGCCCGTTGGCTTAAGCCGGGCGGGGTGTTGGTGTACGCTACCTGCACGCTGCACCCTGCCGAAAACGAGGAGATCATTCAAGCCTTTCTCGACAGCCACCCCAATTGGGCTGCTGAAGGGGATCCCCTGCTCATCTGGCCCCACCGGCAGGATCGGGATGGATTTTTTATCCAACGGCTGCGCCGCTCCGGTTACTAACTCCCCTCTCCCTCTGGGAGAGGGGCTGGGGGTGAGGGCAGCAACGCCGAAGACTTGGGGAGTACCTTAACCATTGCCACATGGCTTCTGAGCTGCTGACCAGTCCGAAAAACCCCTGGATCCGCAAGTTGCGGCAGTTGCACCGCAGCAAAGGCCGGCGGGAACAGGGCGCCTTTTTGGTGGAGGGATCCCACCTCATCGAAGAAGCCCTGCGAGTTGGCTGGCCCCTGCAGGCTCTCTGCTACACGCTTGAGTGGGCTGAGCGTTACCCACAATTGCTGGCCAATCTGCCCAAGAGTCTACGGCGGCAGGCCGTCAGCTCAGAAGTCATGGCAGCGCTCTGTACCACCGAGTCTCCCGAAGGAGCTGTGGCCGTGGCCGTCAGTTGGCAGATTTCCTCTCCCCCCCTGTCCAAGTTACGTTTGGGCCTTGTGGTGGAAACGCTGCAAGATCCAGGCAATTTGGGATCCCTAATCCGAGTCGTGGCCGCCGCAGGAGCCGACGGCCTTTGGCTAAGCGCAGACAGCGTCGATCCCGAAAACCCCAAAGTCTTGCGGGCCTCTGCCGGCCAGTGGTTTCGCCGTCCGCCCCAAGTCGTGCCCGACCTAGCCGCCTGGATCCAGAGCTGCCGTTGCCACGGGATCCAAGTCTTGGCTGCTACCCTCTCCCCCACAGCAAACTGCTACTGGGATCAAGATCTCACCCGCCCTACCCTTTTTCTCCTGGGCAACGAAGGGGCTGGCCTGAGGGAAGCGACTATCCAACAGGCCGATGCCCAGGTGCGGATCCCGATGGCCGAGGGTGTCGAATCTCTGAACGTCGCTATGACGGGGGGGTTGTTGCTCTACGAGGCCCTGCGCCAGCGGCGATCTCGCTCAGGAAGCGCTCCCTGAACAGCTAGCTGCTCCCTCAGAACTCTTCCTCTACAAAGACCGCATCCTCATTCTCTTCCTGCTCTCCCTCCTCCATCGCTGCCGGCCGGCTGGCGGAAACCGTCACCCCCGCAGAAAGTTTCTCCCGCACAGCCGCTTCCACCTCCGCTAGGAGCTCTGGGTTTTCCTTCAAGTAGACAACCAGATTGTCCCTTCCTTGGGCAACATTTTCCTCCTTGTAGCTGTACCAAGAGCCGCGCCGCTTCAGAATGCCCATCTCATCTGCCAGATCGATGATGCAGCCGATGTTGGAGATGCCCTGGCCAAAGATGATGTCAAATTCTGCCCGCCGAAAAGGGGGGGCAACTTTGTTTTTCACCACCTTGACCCGCGCTCGGATCCCGTATTCTTCCGCACCTTTTTTCAGGGTTTGAACGCGGCGAATATCTAGCCGCACCGACGCATAAAACTTAAGGGCATTGCCGCCGGTGGTGGTCTCCTGGGGGCCATAGCCTATGCCGCCAATTTTGGAGCGCAATTGGTTTAAGAAAAGAACGATGGATCCGGTTTTGCTGACATTTCCGGCAATCTTGCGCAGCGCTTGGCTCATCAGGCGCGCCTGCAATCCCACATGGGCATCTCCCATATCCCCTTCGATCTCAGCCCGGGGCACCAACGCTGCTACCGAGTCCACCACCACGATATCCACAGCTGCCGAGCGCACCAACTGATCGACGATCTCCAGAGCTGCCTCTCCCGTATCCGGTTGCGAGATCAACAGGTTTTGAATATCAACCCCCAAAGCTGCTGCGTAAGTGGGATCCAGCGCATGTTCCGCATCCACAAAAGCTGCCGTTCCCCCTTGTTTTTGCACTTCGGCGATGGCATGTAGGGCAATTGAAGTTTTCCCAGAAGATTCCGGCCCAAAGACTTCGATAATCCGCCCTTTTGGGTAACCTCCGCCCAAGGCCAAGTCGAGGGTGATGGCCCCACTGGGTATGGTCTCCACCCGCATCTGGGTGGCATCTCCCAGGCGCATGATTGCCCCTTTGCCGAAATTCCGCTCGATCTGGCTTAACACCTGCTCCAGGGCTTTGCGTTTTTCTGACTTCAATTTGTCCGAGTCATCAGCAGTGTTCACAGCAGCGGCTTTCCGGGCCATAACCCGCATCCCCCCCAGGAGTCGTGGTGGAAAATCGAGCCTGCATTCTAACATTGTCGCCTTGCTCTGAGCGGATCCCTCTCCCTCCAACTGCAGTCAGCTCGTACCTTGCCTCGGTTCCTAACTCCCCTCTTCCTCTGGGAGAGGGGCTGGGGGTGAGGGCAGGTCTTCTGCATAGCCTTGCAGAGCGGGTAGAGTGGGCTAAAGGGATCTGCTCAGGAATGTCCCCACGGTCATGACTTTGGTCTTACAATCCCCCGGCCCGGTTGTGTTTAGTTGGGGGCCGCTCAGCCTGCGCTGGTATGGCTTATTGATCGGCCTGGCAATGGTGTTGGGCTTGCTCCTGGCTCGCCATCTGGCAGCTCGGCGTGGCCTTCCCCCCAGTTCCATGCCTGATCTGCTGGTGTGGTTGGTGGTTGGATCCCTGCCCCTTGCTCGCCTGTACTATGTGGCCTTTGAGTGGGAACGCTATCGAGATGGCCCTTGGTGGCAGGTCTTGGCCCTCTGGCAGGGGGGCATTGCCATTCACGGTGCCTTGATCGGCGGCAGTGCGGCGCTTTACCTGTTCGCCCGGCGGCACCGGCTGAGTTTTTGGTTGCTAGCCGATTGCCTTGTTCCCTCCCTCAGCCTTGGTCAGGGGATCGGACGTTGGGGCAACTTCTTCAACAACGAAGCCTACGGAAAGGTGTTGCCTCCGGATAGCCCTCTGTGGGTACAACTGCAGCTGCCTGATGGATCGCGCGTCCATCCCACTTTTTTGTACGAATCCCTCTGGAACTTTGGTCTCTTCGGGCTCCTGCTCTTTTTAAGCTACCGGCGCCAGCTTCCCCCCGGCACCCTCTTGGGCCTCTACCTGGTGGGGTACAGCCTGGGGCGCTTCTGGATCGAAGGCCTGCGCACCGATAGCCTCATGCTGGGATCCCTGCGGGTGGCGCAGGGGGTGAGCCTGTTGCTCATTGGAGCAGGCCTGGCCGCAATCTTGACAGCTCCCAAACGCGTTTCTGTTCACCCAAACGAGGCAACTTCCTCGCCTGGGATCCCCGCCCCAAAGGAGTTGTAAGCCATGGCCAGCGAACAGAATGAAGAGCTCTGGCAGCAAGCCTCCCCTCTGCTGCTGCCATCCGCCGCTGCTACCCAATCACTAGGGGCCCTCGTAGCTCAAGCCGCCCTTGGCTTCCTCGCCCCTTCAGGTCAACAAAAATCTCCCCCTCCCAGCCGCAGCCTCGGCTCCACTTCCGGCTTGGTCATTCTTCTCGAAGGTAATCTGGGCAGCGGCAAAACCACCTTTGTGCAGGGACTAGGGCAGGGCTTGGGGATCCCTGAACCCATCGACAGCCCCACCTTCGTGCTGGTGCAGGAATACCACACCGGACGGATCCCTCTTTTCCATTGCGATCTCTACCGCCTAGAGACCTCTTCTGCCGCTCGCGCCGGTGGGAAAGAATCCACACTCCTAGAAGACCTAGGGCTAGAAGAACTTTGGAGCCAAGGTGGGATCACCGCTATTGAGTGGCCCCAGTACCTCCGCCATCTGCCTGCGACCTACCTCTGGCTGCGCCTACAGCCCCATCCCCAGCAGGAAGGAGCCCGCCTCCTGTACGCCAAAGGAAAGGGATCCCAGACTGGCCACCTTTGGCAGCAAGTTCTTTCTCAATTCACTCAGCAAAACCTCGAAGAAGGGATCCACTTCTCCTCCTGAAAGTACTTGAAAGCAGAAGAAAAAGTTGAGATCCCAAAAGACTTATGGTCATTTCGATTCCAACTAGGACACTGCACCCGCGCCTAAAACGTTGAATGTACGGAGCCAGAAGGCTCTTCTCAGCAGTTCAGTCGCTTCACCCCAGCCTAAAACGACTATAAGCTCAAGGCAAACAGCCAGAATTCAGCCAAAAGTCATCCTCAGGCCAAATCAAACAGCAGCACCTCAGCCCCTTCTTCACTGAAAAGGTTGAGCTCGCTTTCCCTAGCAATAGCCACGCCATCTCCTTCTCGCAAAAACAAGCCATCCAGGGTCACATCGCCCCGAGCTATCTGCAGCCATCCGTAGCGCTTCTCATCCAAGTGTCGGTGAATGGTGCGTCCCGGCTCAATCAACCCCGCATAGAGATTCACATCCTGATGCACAATCACGGATCCCTGGCGCCCATCTCGAGAGGCAACTAAACAAAACTCATTGGGATGCTCTGTCAAACCCGTCGCTTTTTGTTCATAGCTGGGCTCCAGGTTTTCCTGCTCCGGCAAAATCCAAATTTGCAGCAGATGAACCTCCTCATCTGCCGAGTGGTTGTACTCGCTGTGCCAGATCCCTGTGCCTGCCGTCATCCGTTGAATTTCACCAGGACGAATCACAGATCCCGTGCCCAAGCTGTCTTTATGCTCAAGGATCCCTTCCAAAACATAGGTAACGATCTCCATGTCCCGGTGCCCATGGGTCGGAAAGCCAGCACTCGGGCTGATTCGGTCATCGTTAATCACCCGCAAAGCCCGGAAGCCCATGTAGCGAGGGTCGTAGTACTCTCCAAAAGAAAATGAGTGGTAAGTATCAAGCCAACTGAGCTTGACATGACCCCTCTCTTCCCGCTTGCGCAAAGTCAGCATCACAGTTTCTCCGAAACCTGACCCTCGCAACCATCTTATTAACTCTGCAGTCAGAATGTCAATATTCAAACAGTTTTATTTCTTCTTTTCCCTGCTATTCTCGCCAAAAACTTGCCAAAAATTTTGGGTTGGATATCTTGACGGGGTGGTGGGGGTGGGGATAGGGTAGTAAAGCGCCACAAGGCCACCCAGCCCCGGCGCCCCAGAACCTTGACAAGTAACTCGTTCAGTCAACCATCGCCAAGCAGCACAGCAGGCTCCCTGAGTCGGCTGGTGGCTGCATATTCAACCCTGTCAAGTTTCCATTTTTCCAGAGACAAGCTCTTGAATTGACACGGAGAGTTTGATCCTGGCTCAGGATGAACGCTGGCGGTATGCTTAACACATGCAAGTCGCACGGACACCTTCGGGTGTTAGTGGCGGACGGGTGAGTAACACGTAGGAATCTACCCTCAGGCGGGGGATAACAGCTGGAAACGGCTGCTAATACCCCATA
>NZ_JBSSCC010000042.1:0-25221 GCF_054059455.1 Thermostichus sp. MS-CIW-23
TTTAGATGCCCCAAGTGCAACCATAGGCTACCACGAGATTGGCAAGGCGCTCTGGGTGTTATGCTCAGAGCTTTGCGGGATACCGCCGTTCTGTTCAGCAATGGACAGAATGCTATCGCTGCACCGTTGAGCAGTAATGCTCAGCAGTGTTCAGCGTAAATGTATCAGCAGGCGATGGGCTTCTTGCAACAAAGCCGGGATCCGGTCGCGGTGGGGGCTGTGGATAAGATAAGGTCGCAGGGCTTCGGCATCCACCTTGTCTGCCCGCTGGCCGGGGAGCCAACTGCCGGCATTGCCCAACAGGTTGTAACGGCTCTTGGCATAGTCCACCAAGTCATAGGCCAAGACCAAATTGCGCAGCAGCAGAATGAACGGGATATTCACTTGTCCGGGGGTTTGGTCGTAGCGAGGCAGGCCCTGGTGCCAAGTTTTGGCGTAGTGCTCTCCCACCTGCTCGATCAAAGCTTGCTCTAGGCGGGCCAGGATCGGCGGCAACAGCTCATCAGCCCTATCCAATAACTCCACCGCCTGCAGGTGCTCATCAAAATCGCTGGGTCGGGCCGCCCCAATGCTGAGGGTGTGAACCTGGGGATGGGACAGACAGAACAGGTCGTTGAAGATCATCGGGCTGAGGGGTTGGCACAACTGCACCAGCTTGGCGGGCGGATCGTAAAGCCTGCCCCCCTTATCCGAGGGACTGATGATGAATACCCCCATATCCTGCTGAGCGGCGGCCTCAATGGCAGGCCAGTTGGTCTGGTTGACAAAATACCAGTGCAGGTTGACGTAATCGAAGCCCCCTGACCGTATGGCTTCCACGATCAACTCCGTCGGCCCATGGGTGGAGAAGCCGACAAAACGCACCCGCCCCTGCCGTACCAGGCGCTGACACACCTCCAGACACCCCCCTGGACGCAGGCTGTGCTCCAAGTCTTCCCAGGTATTCAACCCGTGGATGGCCAGCAGATCCACATAATCGAGGTTCAGGTAGCTCATCGATTGCTCGAACTTGGCCAGGAACTGCTGCGGGTCGGCGCTGGGGCCAATTTTCGTCTGCACAATCAGATCTTGCCGGGGAAAGAGCGGCAAAATGCGGCCCAACTGCATTTCAGAAGTGCCATAGCCGCGGGCAGTTTCGATGTGGTTGATGCCCACCTCCAAGGCCCGGCGAATCGTCGCCTCCAGGTTCTGCTGGCTTGCCGCTGGGATCCCTGACCAAGGAGTATCTTGCCAACTGTGTTGATAGCGCATGCCACCACAGCTCAGCACGGGCATAGACAGCTCGGTACGCCCAAATCTGCGATACTGCATGGTTTTTCCCCTGGACTAAGCCCCATTTTAGAGTGGCCCCACCGCCGAAGCTTAAACCCCAGGCCAACCGCGTTGCGCAGCAGTCTCCATCAGAAATCAGATCAGTCTGGAGATATGAGGCTGCAGGAGAGCGACTAAGCTAGAGTGTTTTAGGAGTACGGGGCTGACGGGGCTCGAACCCGCAACTTCCGCCGTGACAGGGCGGTGCTCTAACCAATTGAACTACAGCCCCAATCGCTGCGAATATCTATTCTGGATGTGGACGAGGATTGTTGTCAATCATGGTGGTTAGTTTGGCAGCACAGGCCGCAACCCTTGTGGATACCGCTCCGCAAAATGGGATCCCAACGGCGGCGATGCAACAGGTGGCGGATGTGCTCACTCAGGTGGCCCAACACCTGGATCACCTGCAATACACCACCTTGCGCTACCCCGATGGCGGCTGGCTGACGGTGCGGGTGGTCGAGGATCCTGCTGCTGGCGACTCATCCTCAGAGGGATCCCAGCCGACGACCCATCTGTGGATCCCGGCCTTCGGCCACCTGGAAGATGCCCACACCACGCTGGCAGAGCTTAAGGATCGAGCGCCGGAGCTGGAGACCGCTTCTTTTGGGGTCTTGGAGCTGTTGTTCTTGGCGTTGGGCCTTTCTCGGGCCGATGGCATCGTCTTTTACGACCAAGCTGGGGATCGGCAACAGGGCAAAACCGTAGCCTGCCGAGCTCTGACGGAACAGGTCAACCGGTCTCTTCGCAGATGGGCCTCTCCACCCCCTTCAATGGCTTGAGCTCTTGAACTTTTCTCTTTTATGGTTTTGTGGTCATTTCGATTCAAACTAGGACAAAGCGTTGAATGCGGAGGGCCAGAAGGCTTTTCTAAGGACTCCGTCCCGCCGGCGCGATAGGACTCCGTCCCGCTGGCGCGAGCAGTAGCCCAGGCGTCTCATCCTAACCTGAAACAACTATAAAACTATTAAAACTATTAAAGTTAAAGATCGCAACGCAAAATTCCAGATCCGCCAGATCCGCAGTCCGCCCTGCGTCAGCTCAAAATGGCTCCCTGCCGACGGGCAAACTTCCGCAGCTTCTCGTCCATCTGTGCCCCTCGCAGATCTGCTTTGCAAAAGTTGGTGAAGCGCTTGCTCTTTTCTTCTGGGTATCGAGCCAAACGAACCCCACCGCCCATCGACCAGATCACCGAGCTGGCCACCACCAAGGCGATCCCAGCCGCTCCTAACGCATAAACCAAATTGCCCGTGGTCAGGCGGACAAGCAAAAAGGCCAGGATCCCTGAGCCCAGCAGCCCCCCCAAGCCTGTCAGGATCCCTCCCAATGTTTTGGCCGATCCAGACAGTTGGATCAAAACCCGCAGCCAGTAGGGTTGAGGGGTGTTGAAGAGGATGCCGCGCAGATCCGCCCCCTGCAAGTTGGCCCCTGAGAAATCGGCCCCCCGCAGATCGGCCTGGCGCAAATCATAGCCGGCTAGGTTTTGGTTGGCAAAGGACTTGCCCCGTAGATCGGCCCCCGCCATGGAAGGGATCCGCGGTGGGGTAGCCGGCTTGATCCGTCCGCTGCCTGTGATGCTGCTGGCTCGGCCCAGTTGGGTAAAACCGGTGGTGCTCCCCCACTCAGAGGGGATGGATAGCGGGCTGCTGGCTGTCATTCCCCCTGCAGTGAACTGAGGTAGGGGTGTGGGCGAGAAACCACCTGAGCGGCGCTTGGCCCAGTAGCCGGAGATCACCGATGTGCTGGGATTGGCAGACAGGGGAGAGCTGGGCAACACAATCGGCTGAGAGATCGGGCCGCCTGCCTCTTCCACCGGGATCCCTTGCAACGCCCGCAAGACCTCGGTGGCGGTGGCAAAGCGCTGATTGATGGCCGGCTGCAACATGCGGTGCAGAATGGCGTCGAATTCCGGGCTGAGCTGCAGGCAATCCGACCAATCCCACTGTCCCGTTTCATGGTTATAAAACTTGGCCGGAGATTCCAACGTCATCAAGTTGATGCAGGTGGCAGCCAAGGCATAGAGATCGCTAGAGGGACCGACCGCCTGGCCGGCTACTTGCTCTGGGGGAGAAAAGCCCAGCGAGCGAATGGCCGTCGCCTCTTCTGCCGAATCCTGGCCTGGGCCGAGCTGCTTGACGGCCCCAAAGTCGATCAGCACCAATCGACCATCTTCTTTGCGACGAATCAGGTTGGCGGGTTTAATGTCTCGGTGAACCGTGTTTTGGCTGTGGACATAGCTGAGGATCAGCAGCACCTCCTGCATCACCTGCCGGGTTTGTTCTTCGGAAAAGGGCCCATTGCGACGCATTTCTTGGGAGAGGGTGGTGCCCTGGATAAATTCCTGCACCAAGTAGAACTTGCCGCCTTCCTGAAAGTGGGCGTAGAGCTTGGGGATCTGCGAATGTTCGCCCAGGCGCTCCAACACTTGGGCCTCGCGATTGAAGAGCTCCTCCGCCAGCTTGGCCAGTTGCGGGGATCCCTCGACCGGGCGCAACTGCTTGATCACCCGCCAAGGTTTGGAGGGCATGTCCTCATCCCGCGCCAAAAAGGTAGAGCCAAATCCCCCCTGGCCGATGCGCTTGAAGGCCCGGTAGCGATTGCGCAGCAGGAGGGGATGGCCACAAGAGGCACAGGTAGAGGCATCCGCCGGGTTTTCCGGGTGCAAACAGGCAGGGTTAAGGCAGTAGCAAGTGGGCATACCAGTTTGGGGTTACCGGCTGGCGATCCGGACAACCGAGACGGAGCCAAGAAGTTGGCAGGCAAGTTGTGAGAGATACATACAGGTTAGACCAAGAAGAAACAAATCTTGCACAACTGCCTCAGATAGGCTGATCTTAGCGTCTGCCCGCCCTGAGGTTAATCGGACAAATCGCTTAGGTTTTCGGCGGATGGGGTTTGGTGGAACAGAGGAGAACAACAAGGGCTGGACTGCCCTGCAGAGGGAAAACTTAGAATTGATGAATACAGCCATCTTCGCCTGTCATGTTTCCAGCGCTTTCCGGTGCCGCCATTCGGCAAACTTTTCTGGACTTCTACGCCCAGCGGGGCCACCAGGTGTTGCCCAGCGCCTCCTTGGTGCCGGAAGATCCAACGGTGCTGCTGACCATTGCCGGCATGTTGCCCTTTAAGCCCATTTTCCTGGGGCAACGGGATCCGGAGTACCCACGGGTTACAACGGCCCAGAAATGTGTGCGCACCAACGACATCGAGAATGTGGGCCGAACGGCGCGCCACCACACCTTCTTCGAGATGCTGGGCAACTTCAGCTTTGGCGACTACTTCAAAAAAGAGGCCATTGCCTGGGCCTGGGAGCTGGTGACGGAGGTGTTCGGCCTGCCCCCGGAACGGCTGGTGGTGAGCGTCTTTCGCGAAGATGAGGAGGCTTTTGCCCTCTGGCGAGATGAGATAGGGATCCCGGCCCACCGCATCCAGCGCATGGGAGAGGCGGATAATTTCTGGGCTGCCGGCCCCACCGGCCCCTGTGGCCCTTGTTCTGAGATTTACTACGACTTCAAGCCGGAGCTGGGGGATGAGCGGATCGATTTGGAGGATGACTCCCGCTTTCTGGAGATCTACAACCTGGTGTTCATGGAGCTGAACCGGGATAGCGAAGGTCACCTGATGCCGCTGGCCAAGCAAAACATCGACACCGGCCTGGGGTTGGAGCGGTTGGCCCAGGTGTTGCAGGGGGTGCCCAACAACTACGAGACAGACTTGATCTTTCCCATCATTCAGACGGCGGCTGGGATCGCCGGGCTGAACTACTCCAAGGCCGACCCGGAGCAGCAAATCTCCCTGAAGGTGATCGGGGATCACGCGCGGGCAGTGATGCATTTGATTGCCGATGGGGTGCTTCCTTCCAATGTGGATCGGGGCTATGTGCTGCGGCGGCTGATCCGGCGAATGGTGCGCCACGGGCGATTGCTGGGGATTGGCGAGCCCTTCACCATCCCGGTAATCGAGACCGCGATTCAGTTGGCCGAGGCTGCCTATCCTCAGGTGCGGGAGCGAGAAACCCTGATCAAGACCGAGCTGCAACGGGAGGAAGAGCAGTTTCTCAAAACCCTGGAGCGGGGGGAACGGCTACTGCTGGATTTGTTTACTGCCGTCGAATCTTCCCGCCGTGACAGCAGCTCGCCAAAGCAGATCTCCGGCGCCGACGCCTTCAAGCTCTTCGATACCTACGGTTTTCCGCTGGAGCTAACCCAAGAAATTGCCCAGGAACACGGCTTCAGCGTGGATCTGGAGGGCTTTGAGCAAGAGATGGAGAAACAGCGGCAGCGGGCCCGCGCCGCCCACCAAACCATCGATCTCACGGCCCAGGGATCCCTGGACGAGCTGGCGGATTTCCTCAGCCAAACGGAGTTTTTGGGATACAGCCAATCTTCCGCCCGCGGCGTGGTCGAGGCCCTGTTGGTCGAGGGGAAATCGGTGCCCCAAGTGGAGGCAGGGCAGGCAGTGCAGATCGTTTTGGATCGCACGCCCTTCTACGCCGAGTCCGGCGGGCAAATTGGCGACCGGGGCTACCTTTCTGGGGACGGCCTGCTGGTGCGCGTTGAAGATGTGCAAAAGCAAGGGGATCTGTTCGTTCACTTTGGCCATGTGGAACGCGGGATCCTGCGGGTGGGGGATCCCGTCCAAGCCCAAATCGACCTGGCCTGTCGGCGGCGCGCCCAAGCCCACCACACCGCCACCCACCTGCTGCAGGCAGCCCTGAAAAGAATTGTCGATCCCTCGATTGGTCAGGCGGGATCCCTGGTGGCTTTTGACCGGCTGCGCTTTGATTTCACCCTATCCCGGCCAGTCACCCCTGAGGAGCTGGAACAGATCGAGAACTTGGTGAACACCTGGATTGCCGAGGCCCATGCTGCTCAAGTGGCGATCATGCCCCTGGCCGAAGCCAAAGCCAGAGGTGCCGTGGCCATGTTCGGGGAAAAATACGGCGCCGAGGTGCGGGTAATCGACTTTCCGGGGGTGTCGATGGAGCTGTGTGGCGGCACCCACGTCAACAACACCGCTGAGATTGGCCTGTTCAAGATCATCGCCGAGACGGGAGTGGCTGCTGGGATCCGCCGCATCGAGGCCGTGGCCGGGCCGGCTGTGCTGGAATACCTGAACGAACGGGACAGGGTGGTGCGGGAGCTGAGCGCTCAATTTAAAGCCAAGCCCCAGGAACTGCCGGAGCGGGTTGCCGCCCTACAGGCGGAGCTGAAAGCTGCCCAGAAGGAACTGGAAGAGGTGCGCAGCCAGTTGGCCTTGCTACAGGCCGAAGGTCTGCTGGCCCAGGCGGTTGCCGTCGCAGATCTCAAGGTGCTGGTGGCCGAGCTGGGATCCACCACCCCTGAGGCCCTCAAAACCGCTGCCGAGCATCTGCTTTCCAAGCTGGGGGAAGGGGCAGTGGTGCTGGGATCGGTGCCGGAAGCCGGTAAGGTCAGCCTGGTGGCTGCCTTTAGCCCTGCGGTGCAGCAACTTGGCCTGAAGGCGGGATCCTTCATCGGCGAGATTGCCAAACTCACCGGAGGGGGCGGCGGCGGACGGCCCAACTTGGCCCAAGCTGGGGGCAAACAGCCGGAGAAATTGGCAGAGGCTTTGCAGGTGGCCCGGGAGCGGTTGCAAGCGGAGCTGATCTCGCGCTAGGGGAGCGAAGCCCCTTTGAGCACCAACAGGCCGTCCATCAGCCACTACAGTCTGTTCAGTTTAGGGTGAGACACTCGGGCTATAGAGAGAAGCCTTCTGGCCGCGTATGGGGTTATGGGTTTAGGTTTAAATCGAAATGACTATAAATCTTCGGCCAGTGGGGTTTCCGACATGTCTTCCAGGCTCAGTTGCACCTGCCGCTGCAGCGCCTGAATCGCTTGGTATTCCTGCTGGATGCTGGCCTGGTACTGGGCGGCCAGGGCAGTGTTGCCTTCGGAAAAGGCTTGATCCCACAGTTGGGTCCAGTAGCGGTAGCGCTTCTGGCGAATTTCCAGCTCCATGTTGGCAATGGCGGCCCGCACCACCATCCGTGGACGCATCAGGGCTACGCGGGTGTTTTCGTCCAGCCAAAGCAGATGGCTGAGGCGCTCGTTGAGCTGCTCATCTTGGGCACAGAGGGTGCGCAAAGCCGTCAGCAAAGTCTCTCCCCGGTCTTCCAGCTCCGGCTGTGCCGAGATCAGCTCCAAGATCCGCTGCCACAGCTCCCGGTGGGGGCGAAAACTAAATTGCAGCTCTCGCTCCAGCAAAGTTTGCCGAATTTCGTGGCGATACTCGCCAAAATGCAGAAAGATCTGCAAAAGATGGGACTCAGATTGCAAGAGTTTGGATCCCTTATTGAGGGAAGGTTGCTGGGGTTTGGCCCAGCGGTACTGCCGCACGGCTCGGCGCAGGTCTTCTTCCAAATCTCGACTGAGGCGACCATTGCCCCGACTGAGCAGTTCTGCCACTTTGTGCAAATACAAAGAGCGCCACTGTCCACCCAAACCGGCCAGCAGTTGCACAAGGGCTTGACGGGCCTGCTGAAAATCGGTGGCCCGGCTCAGATCCCGACCGGCCAACACCTGTTCAATTCGCCAATCCAGCCACAGGGGAGCTTGCTCGATCAGGGTTTGCAGTTCAGCAACCGCTGGTGTCAGCGGGGCGGAGCCCCTGTGCTCCCGCAAAAACTCGTCGGCATCTTTGCCCTCAGGAAGGGTGAGAATGCGCAGCTCAATTTCTCCGCGCCGCGCTTGTTCTTCAACGGCTTCAATGGCTCGGTTGGCGGCGTTCAAACCGGCCCGATCCGCATCAAAATTGAGGATCAGCCGCTTCGATTGGGTGTAGCGCAGCAGGATCTTCACCTGGTGGGGCGTCAAAGCGGTGCCCATAGCGGCTACGGCATAGGCAACCCCCGCCTGATGCAGGGCGATGACATCGAAATAGCCTTCCACCACCAAGACTTGATCGGCTTTGGCAATGGCATCGCGGGCAAAGTTGAGGCCATAGACCACCTGGCTTTTGTTGAAGAGCTCTGTTTCTGGAGAGTTGAGGTACTTGGGCTGTCCTGACTCCCCCAAGGCTCTGCCGGCAAACCCGATCACCCGCCCCTGCACATCGAAAATGGGCAGCATGATCCGGTTGCGAAAGCGGTCGTAGTGGCCGGATCCCTGCTGGCGGGGAACCAGCAATCCAGCCTCTTCTAAAAGTTTGACCGGTTGGCGCTTGTGGTTGACCAAGTATTCGTAGAGAGATTGCCAGCCGGGGGGAGCAAAGCCGATTTGAAATTTTTGCAAAGTTTCTTCGCTCAGGTGGCGGCTGCGCAGGTACTGGCGGGCGGCGGATCCTAGCTGGGATCGGAGGGCATGCCGATAAAAATCGGCAGCCATGGCCAAAATCTCCAGCAGCTTTTCCCGGTGGGAGAGTTCCCGCTCATCAAGGGATCCCAAGGGCTGTGTCTCGGTGTGGCGAGTGGGCAGAGGGATGTGGTAGCGCCGGGCCAAGTGGCGCACGGCCTCGGCAAAGGGAAGATGCTCGGTCTGCATGACAAAGCGCAGCACATCTCCCCCTGCCCCGCAGGAGAAGCACTTGTAGATCTGCTTGCTGGGGCTGACCTGAAAACTGGGTTTGTGGTCGTTGTGGAAAGGGCAAAGCCCAACGAAGTTCTTCCCCTGCTTGCGCAGCACCACTTTTTCGGCCACCACTTCCACGAGGTCGGCCTTTTGGCGCACCAACTGAATGAAATCGGGGGGCAGACCGCTCATGGCTGCAGGGGATCCTGACCTTATAGTAGCCGGGGGAAACTCGACAGGCTGTCTTTTGACCTGGCCCAACGGGCTTGGGATAATGGGCGGGCCTTAAAGGCTAGTTTTCGGTCAGTCCCTGAGATGAAAATGCGAATGATCAACCTTTTTATCGGGCTTTTGGTGGCAGTATTTGCCCTCTTTTTAGGCCCGCAAATGGCTTCTGCTGAGCCTGATTTGGCCTTGGGAGCCAAGGTCTTTCAGGCCAAATGTGTGGGTTGTCACTTGAACGGGCGCAACACTTTGGTGGCAGCGAAAAACCTTTCTCTGGCGGCTCTTCATGAGTACCACGTAGACACCCCTGAGCTGATCCAGGCCCAAGTGAGAAACGGCAAAGGAGCCATGCCGGCTTTTGCCAAGATCCTCAAGCCGGAGGAGATCGAGGCAGTGGCGGCCTACGTTTTGGATCGCGCTGAGCACAACTGGAGTAGAGGCTAGTGTCCAAAGAGAGGACTCAAGATCCAGCCCTGCTCCAGGGGAGACCAGTGGAGCGGCTGCCTCACGAGCAGGGATGTGAAGGACAGGGATCCCGCCGCAAAATCCTGTCGGTTGGCGTGGGAGCCCATGGCTTGGTGGCGGTGGGCATTTCCGCCCATGGGGTGGTGGCCATCGGCGTGGTGACCCACGGCATCCTCTCTATCGGCCTGGTGGCTATGGGAGCGCTCTCGTTCGGGCTGGTGTCGATGGGCTTGGCCAGTGCCGGCCTGGTGTCGATGGGCCTCTCCAGTTGGGGACAGCACAGCATGAGCGTAACGGAATCCCACGGATCCCATCGCCATCCTTAGAGGTCTTGGCGAATGGCTCTGCATTTTCTGCACAGTTTTGTAAGGAGCATTGGCAATGTTCAGTCTGCAAAGTTACTTGACCCTGGCCAAGAAATCTCTGCTGGCTTTGGGCATGAGCTTTTTGCCTCTTTCTTCCGCTTGGGCTCATGTCACCGTCCATCCCAAAGAAGCCCCGGCGGGCAGCTATGCTAAGCTCACCTTTCGGGTGCCCCATGGCTGCGATGGATCCCCGACCGTTCGCCTGCGGGTGCAGATCCCAGAGGGATTCGTCTCTGTGAAGCCGATGGTGCATCCCCTGTGGAAAATCGAGACGGTCAAAAAGCCGCTGGAGACCCCCTATGAGTCGCATGGGAAGATGATTACCGAAACGGTTGCCGAGGTGATCTGGAGCGGCGGCTCGCTGCCCGATGAGTTCATGGATGAGTTCAGCATCCGCGCCAAGCTGCCGGATCGGCCCGGCGAGGTCATCCCCATCCCAGTGATTCAGGAGTGCGAGCAGGGCATGTACCGCTGGATTCAGGTGGCTCAGCCTGGCGAGGATCCCAACAGTTTGCCGGAGCCGGCTCCGCTGCTGAAGCTGACAGGTGGAGACAGTGGACAGGGTCACGGTCAAGGCCATGGGCACGGCCATGGACACGGTACCCGCTAAGCGGTCTGCTTAGGAGCATGTTTCATCCCAAAAGGGGTTTTGCTTGGATTTGGTCTGGGATCCTCTGCGCCTTGCTGTGGGTGGCCGGGATCCAGCCCGCTTTTGCCCATGCCAGCTTGCTCTCCACCTTCCCAGAGGATGGGGCGGTGCTGCAGGAAGCTCCGGCCCAGGTGCGGCTTGTTTTCAATGAGCCGGTGCAGATCACACAGCTCCAGGTTTTAGACAGCAACGGACGAGCTCTGCCCTTGGAAAATCGGGTGACCAGGGGTGAGGCACCGCAGGGGGATTTGCCGCAGGGGATCCCCGAGGGGGTTTACATCGTCAGTTGGCGGGCCATTTCTGCCGATTCCCATCCGGTAAGCGGTTCGTTTGTTTTCCTGGTGGGAGCGGATCCGGAGCGAGTTCAGACGGTGAGGGCGACCCAGCTTCAAGGAAGGGATCCCTTGTACTGGCCGCTGGTGGGGGTACGCTGGGGGATCTACTTGGGCAGCCTTTTTGTGGTGGGGGTGCTGGGCTGGTGGCGACTGTTGCGGGGGCGGTTAAACGCCGAGGCCGGATCTTGGGCTTTTGCGACAGCTTGGATCACCCTCAGTTTGACCGCGGTGGCCTTCGGTTTGCATTTGGCCCAGCTTTACCCCCACTTCAATGGGCGAGAGCTGCTGCGTGTGATGCTTTCTCCCTACGGTTGGGGTACAGGGCTGCGGCTGGTGGGGCTGGGGATCCTGATCTGGGCCTGTGAGGGAGGTGCCGTCTGGGCCAGCGGTATGGGGTCGGTGTTGGTGCTCGGCTCCTTTTTGCCCATTGGCCATGCTCTCACCAGTGAGCATCCGATGGGGACAATGGCGCTGCTGGGGCTGCATCTGGCCGGTTCAGCTTTCTGGTTGGGAGGGTTGTGGGGGCTGGAGCGCCTGCTGGGCAAGGAATCTGCTCCCTACCCATCTGTAGGCATCATCCAACGGTTTTCTGACGTGGCCACCTGGGCGGTACCGGGGCTTATCCTGGCGGGGGTAGGGATGGGTGGGATCCACCGCGGCTGGGACTGGGATCATCCCTACGGCCAGTATCTCTGGGCCAAGCTGCTGCTGGTGCTGATGATGGTGGGGTTGGGCGCCCACAACAAGTTTCGGCTGGTGCCGGCATTGCAACAGGGTGGGCAGACGGTGGGCCGGTCGCTGCGCCGGATCGTCCGCCTGGAGTTGGTGGGGCTGATGCTGGTGCTGGCCTTGACCAGCTTCCTGGTGGCCCAGGCTCCCCCCAGTCATGGGAGGCAGGGCATGGGATCCCCCCTGGAATCAGGTTGGCAGACCAGTTGTGAAGAGAGCTTGAACTGGCCGGAAGGCAGCCTGCACCTGAGGATTCTGCCCTGTCGTCCTGGGGAAAATCAAATTCGGGCTGAGGTGAAGGGAGTCCCGGCTCAGGAATTGACCCTTGGGTTTTCCCTGCCAGAACAGGGGATCCCCCCTCTACGCCGCACTGTAGCGCCGGATGGGCCTGGCCAATTTGTGGTGGAAAATGTGCCCCTAGCCCTGGCGGGGGAATGGCAGATCGAGGTGAGACTGCTGATCAGCGATTTTGAAGAGCGGCGAGGTCAGATCGCGGTTTCTCTCTGACTGAATTGTTACAGACATTGAAGATCGCGAAAAGAAAAAGCAGAAAAAGACCCTGGATAGGAGCTGTGGGTTGCTCCGCCCAAGGGCGTCGGCCTGTGGCAGAATCGAGCCAGCTCGTAGTGGCAAAAGGCTGCTCCGCTCAGGCGACTGGCTTGGCTATGGAAGACAAGATCAGAGCGGGAAGTGTGCTCAGGGGACGCTATCGCATTCTCCATCCCCTCGGGGAAGGAGGGTTTGGCGTAACCTACAAGGCGGTGGATCAAGACACCTTCGATAGCCCTTGCGTCGTCAAGCGCCTTCGCCCCCTCTCCACGGATCCCTATACGTTGGCCACGGCTCGCAAGCTCTTTGAACGGGAAGCCAAGGTTCTCAACCGGCTCAACCACTTCGACCAGGTGCCCCGCCTTTTGGCCCACTTCGAGCAGGATCAGGATTTTTACTTGGTGCAAGAGTTTGTTGCCGGGCATGATCTCAGCCAGGAGCTGATCCCGGGCAAGCCGCTGAGCGAGGCCGAGGTTTTGAAACTGTTGTGGGATATTTTGGAGATCCTGCGCCATGTACACGCCCACCAGATCGTCCATCGGGATATCAAGCCGGCCAACCTGATGCGCCGCGATGCCGATGGCAAGTTGGTGTTGATCGACTTCGGGGCGGTCAAGGAAGTGGGGCGGTTGGTCAGCCATGCCCCCGGCCAAACCCAGTTGGCGACCGTGATTGGCTCGGTTGGCTACATGGCGCCCGAACAGCTCAACGGCAAGCCCCAGCCCTGCAGCGACCTGTACTCCGTAGGGGTGTTGGCCATCCAAGCCCTCACCGGTCGTCCCCCCCACAAGATCCGGGATGATCCCCGCACCGGCCAACTGCTCTGGCGGGATTTGGTTCAGGTCAGCGAGGAGCTGGCCGAGATTTTGGATCGCCTGATCTGCCCCCACTGGCAAGAGCGCTTCCAGTCCGCTGCTGAAGTGTTGGAGGCGCTGCGGCCCCTGTTGCCTTTTCCCCAAGAGGCGACGCTCGGCGATGTTTCGGTGGATGTGGATCAGGTTTTGGTGACGCGCCTGTTGGCCCGCGGACAGGAGAAAGCCCGCCAAGGGGATTTCCAGGGGGCGATTGCCGACTGTACGTTGGCCATTCAATTGGATCCCCAAAATAGCCGCGCCTACAGCCAGCGGGGCAGCGCCCGCTACAAAAGTGGGGACTTGGCAGGGGCCATCGCAGATTACACCCAAGTCATTCAACTGGCAGGGGACGCCCGCGCCTATTTCAACCGCGGCATTGCCCGCTACCGGCTGGAGGACTACGAGGGAGCTGTTGCCGACTACACCCAGGCTCTCGGCCTCAACCCACAATGGGCGGTGGCCTACTACAACCGTGGCAATGCTTACCGGCAACTCAATCAGCAGCAGCAGGCCATCGAAGACTATTCGCGGGCCATTGAGCTCAACCCGGAAGATGTGCGGGCCTATTTCAACCGCGGCGTGGTGCGCGGCCATCTGGGAGATGCGCAGGGGGCAGCAGCCGATTTTTCCGAGGTGATCAAGCGGGACCCTCAGGACGGGGAAGCCTACTTCAACCGGGGAGTGGCGCGGGTCCAGTTGTCAGATTTGCAAGGGGCCGTCGAGGACTACACCCAAGCGCTGCAGTTGGATCCTCGCCACGGCAAAGCCTATTACCACCGGGGCCTGGCCCGGCAAGCGTTGGGGGATCCCCAGGGGGCTGTTGAAGACTTTTCTCAGGCCATATCGCTGCGGGCTACTGAAGCCACTGAGCTACCTGAGGCAGAGGCGGCAGCCCAGGCGGATCTCTACTTGCAGCGGGCCATGGCCTACCTGAGCAGCAACACCCTGGAGCCGGCGCTGGCCGATTGTGAACAGGCTCTCCGTCTGGATCCCAACCTGTCGCGGGCCTATCTCTGCCGGGGCTTGGCCCGTCAGGGGCTGGGGGATCCCGGCGGCGCTCTGGCAGACTTCAACCGCGCCTTGGAGCTGGATCCCCAAATGGCCAAAGCCTACCTCAACCGGGGCATTGCCCACCTGGACTTGGGCAACATTGAAGCGGCTTTGTCGGACTTGAGCCAGGCCATCGCTCTGGATCCCCAAGATGCCAGTGCCTACAGCAGCCGCGGGCGAATCCATTGGCTGCTGGGGGATCCCCTGGCGGCTCTGCAGGATTACACGGCTGCCCTGGAGCGGGATCCGCAGAACCCTCAGCTCTACTTCAACCGCGGCCAACTCCATGCTGAGCGGGAAGATTGGCCGGCAGCCTGTGAGGACTTCTCGCAGGTGTTGCAGTGGGGGATCCCACGCGGGCCGGAGCTGCTGGTTAATGCCCATCTGCGCCGCGGTATGGCACGGCAACGGCTGGGGGATTGGCAGGGAGCGCTGGCCGATTTCGACCAAGCTCTGCAAGGGGATCCTCAGTCGGGCTTGGCTTATTTCCATCGCGGCCAAGTGCGGGCTGCTCTGGGAGATGGGCTGGGGGCCATCCAGGATTACCACCAGGCTTTGGCGCTGGGGGTGGCAGTGGCCGAGGCGGATATCCGCCGAGATCTGGCGCGGGCCCAAATCCAGACGGGAGATCTGCAGGCGGCCTTGGAGCAGTTGAACGAGGCGGTGCGCTTGCAGCCGGAACGGCGGGATCTGCGCCAAGAGCGAGCTGAGTTGTGCCGACGGCTAGGCCGGTGGCCAGAGGCCATTGCCGACTACGACGAGGTGTTGCGGCAGGATCCTCAGGACTGGACGGCTTGGCTGGGACGGGGCATGGCCCATGGACAGGTGGGCAACTGGGATTCCGCCATTCAGGATCTCAGCCGGGTTTTGCAGCAGGATCCTGACCACAGGGAAGCGCTGTGGCACCGAGGACAAGCCCTGCAGCAGTTGGGTCAGACCGAAGCGGCCTTGCAAGATCTAAACCGTCTGCTGCAGCGGGATCCCCAACACAGGATGGCCCGCTTGGCCCGCGGCTCTCTGTTGTTGGCGTTGGCGGTGCGCGGCACCGATGGCCCTACCAACCGTGCGGAGCAGGATCGCGTCAGCGGGACGGAGTCCTTGGAGCTGGGGTACTACGCGCAGGCTGAATCCGACTTCGACCAAGTCATCCAGGAAGAGGCCCAAGACGGGGAACAGTCCCGGCAGCTCTATCTGGAGGCCCACCTGAAGCGGGCCCAAGTCCGCCGCCTGCGCCACAACCTGGAGGGGGCAATAGCCGATTGGGATCGGGTCTTGGAGCTGGCCAGCCCAGGGGATCCAGAAGTGCTGGTCACCGAAGCCCTGTTGTATCGGGGCTTGTGTCGCCAAGAGAGGGGGGATCTGGCTGGGGCGTTGGCCGATTTCACGGCGCTGATCCAGCAGCAACCGCAGGCTTCTCAGGCTTTTGCTTTGCGGGCAAGGGTGCATCTGGCTTTGGGGGATCAAGAGGCGGCATTGGCGGATCTCAACCAAGCTCTGAGCCTCGACCAGAACTGGGGGGTGGCCGATGCTGCCCTGGCCTACCGTCAACGGGGGGATCTACACCGGCAGGCCAATTGCCCTGAGCTGGCCATTGCCGACTACACGCAGGCCCTGGCCTTGAACCCTCAGGAGCACTCTGCTTTGCTCCACCGAGCTCTCCTGTGGGATGGCGAGGGACAGACGGACAAAGCGATAGAAGACTACACCCGACTGCTGCAACTGGAGCTGGATCCCCAGGAGCGGGTCTGGGTTTTGAACAACCGCGGCTGGGCCTATGCCCAACAGGGGGATTTCTCGGCGGCCATCCGCGACTACGACCAAGCCATAACACTCTGCACTGCTGACGCGAGCGATAGGGATCCCTGCCACCTCAAGGCCCACCTCAACCGCGCCCTGGCCCGGACTGCCCTTGGGGATTGGCAGAGAGCCTGCCAGGATTTCCAGGCTGCCCTCCAGATGCAAGGGTACGAAGGTCGGCTTTTGGAAGACGTTATCGCTAGTTATTTCAAAATAGGTTGAGACACTTCCCAAAGGCTCTGCGCCGTCGCCGCGGCCACCTCCAACCTCTCTTAGAAATCGATGGGATTTGAATGGACAGTTAGAGGGATCGGCTCAAGCCTCCTCCGCCACTTCTCCCGTCTCGGGCCGCAGCAGCGGAAAGGCAATGACATCGCGAATGCTGGGAGCGTCGCACAGCAGCATCACCAAGCGGTCGATCCCCACGCCCAGGCCGCCGGTGGGGGGCAGGCCATATTCCAAGGCCGTGAGGAAGTCTTCATTCAGAAAGTGGGCCTCCTCATCTCCGGCTGCCTTCAGGGCTGCCTGGGCCTCCAGCCGCTGCCGCTGATCCACCGGATCGGTGAGCTCGGAGTAGGCGTTGGCCGTCTCCCGCCCAACGATGAACAGCTCGAAGCGCTCGGCCAACCCCGGTTTGCTGCGGTGGGGCTTGGTGAGGGGACACACATCCAGGGGGTAGTCCAGAACAAAGGTGGGCTGGCGCAGGCGGCTCTCGCAGCAGTGCTCAAAGGCTTTGACCAGCAACTGGCCGGGGGAGTCCTGGGGTGAGAGATTGGGGATCCCTTGGGCGGCCAAGGCCGGCAAGAGCTCTTCAGGGCATCCCTTTTCCACATCGATGAAAATGCCAGTGGCCTCCTCCACCAGCTCCTGCATCGTCACCCGTCGCCAGGGAGGGGTGAGGTCGATGGCTTCCCCTTGGTAGGTGAGCTGCAGGGATCCCCGCACCGCCAGGGCGGCGTTGCAGACCAGGGTTTCCGTCAGCTCCATCATGGTGTGGTAGTCGGCGAAGGCTTGATAGGCCTCTAGAGAGGTGAACTCCGGGTTGTGGCGGGTGGAAATGCCTTCGTTGCGAAAGACCCGCCCAATTTCATAGACTCGCTCGATCCCGCCCACCACCAGCCGCTTCAGGTGCAGCTCGGTGGCAATGCGCAAGTAGAGATCCAGATCCAGGGCGTTGTGGTGGGTAACAAAAGGCCGCGCCTCCGCCCCGCCGGGGATCACCTGCAACACTGGCGTCTCAATTTCCACAAAACCTCGCTCTTCCAGAGTCTGCCGCAGGGAGCGGATGATCTGGGCGCGGTCGAGCAAGGTCTGCTTGACCTCAGGGTTGACGATGAGATCGACGTAGCGCTGGCGGTAGCGTTTCTCCACATCCCGCAGGCCGTGCCACTTGTCCGGCAGGGGCAGCAGGGCCTTGGTCAGCACTTGGTATTCATCCACCCGCACCGACAATTCCCCTTTTTCGGTACGCTTGAGGCAGCCCTTGGCCCCCAGCCAATCGCCCACGTCGATGAGCTTGTCCAAGTTCTTGAAGGCCAACTCCCCCATATGCTCCGTCAGCCGTTGCTTCTCCAGGTAAAGCTGGATGGTGCCAGAGCGATCCTGAAGGGTAAAGAAAGCCAGCTTGCCCATGACCCGCCGCGCCCGGATCCGCCCGGCCACCGCCACCTGCACATCCTCCCGCTCGCCGCCGGGCTCTAGGTCGGCAAATTGCTCCTGCAGCTCGGCAGCCAGATGGGTAACAGGAAAAGAATAGGCATAGGGCGGGATCCCTTGTTCCCGCAGGTGTTGGGCTTTTTCCAATCGGGCGGCCCGCTGGGCAACTTCGCTGCTGCTGGGGAGAGTGGACATGGCAGTGGATAGGCAATGGACAGGACAATGAAAGCCCCATCAGGGGCGGGATCCCCTTTTCAGGCTTCCGGCGGCGCGATCCCGTGGGAACGCAGCAGCTCCAGAAGGGCTTCAGCCCGCTGGCGTTCTCTTTCGGCGCGTTGATACTCTGCCTCGGCCCGTTGGTGTTCTCTTTCGGCCCGTTGATGTTCCAAAGCAGCCTTCTCTTCCCCGGTGGGCAACACCTCCCCTTCCCGATCACACCAGCGTAGCCATTCCGTGTTCACGCCCTCGAAGGATCCCTGCCAGAGGGTCAAGCCCAACCCGATATCCTCCAGCCAGGTGGACTCGAAGGGGACAAATTCACCTCCCCGCCGCTGAAAAAGGGCCAGAGGGGATCCCTGCAGTTCCCTTAGTTGCCGCAAGGGATCGTAGACCCCATAGTAGCTCACGCCGGCACGGGCATAGTCTTTGAGTTTGCGGCCCAGCTCTTCCCCTTTGCGGTTGGAGACAATCTCGATGACTACATCCGGCGGCTTACCCATCTCCCAGACCAGGTAGGTGCGATCTTCCTTGCGCTCAAAGCTGGCGGGGGGAGCCACCTCCAGGCTGAGCGTCACATCGGGCATCAGGGGAGGCAGTTTGAGGGCATAGAACAGACCGACATTGGCCGTGGCCAAAAAGGGGATCAGCTCCCCCGTGTCTTCGGCCTTGGGCTGGAATGAGGTGTAGAGGGCACCGGTGAGCAGGCGCTGCAGCTTCTCCGAGTGAATGCTGTCCGCGGGCTCATCATCCTCGATGACCAGGTCGCTGTTCGCGCAGCGGGTGTAGCCTTTATCCGGTGGCGGAGGAAATGCCGTCTCTGGCATCGAGGGCTGGACTGGGCTGGAGGGTGCGGAAACCATGCTCACCGGGATCCCTTGCTGGTGTTGCTAACTACGGACTAGGGCTCAGCTAAGGCTGCTGAGCTGTTTGCCCAGCAGGCGTAGCCTTTTTCGAGGGTAACAAAAGTTTTCGGGAACATGATGGACATGCCACCGAAGCAGCGGATGCCGATCGCGTTAGCGGGACGGAGTCCGATCGCGTTAGCGGGACGGAGTCCGATCGCGTTAGCGGGACGGAGTCCGATCGCGTTAGCGGGACGGAGTCCTTGCTTGGCCTTTGGAGATAGGCGCAGCAGAGCCCAGCAGCCGGCGACGGGTGGAAGGCAAGGGGATGTTCACTCTGCGCTCTGGGAACCGGGCACAGCCACCAGCAGGGCTTCCAACACCCGCTGCACCCGACTCAGGCGCAGGCCGTGATCCGACAACACAGGGCTGTTGGGGATGATGGCGTGGCGAAACCCCAGTTTGCTGGCTTCTTTCAAGCGCTGCTCCAACTGGGCCACCGGGCGCACCTGTCCTCCCAACCCCACTTCGCCAATCAGGACTGTAAAAGGATCCACTTGGCGATCCCGGAAGCTGGCGGCCACGGCCACTGCTACCCCCAAGTCGGCAGCTGGCTCGGCTACCTGAATGCCGCCGGCAGAGGCGATGTAAGCATCGTATTTGGAAAGCGGGATCCCCACCCGTTTTTCCAGCACAGCCAAGATCTGCAAAAAGCGGTTGATTTCAATGCCGGTGGAGGTGCGGCGGGGGGAGCTGTAGCTGGTGGGGCTGACTAGGGCCTGCACTTCCACCACCAAGGGGCGGGTGCCCTCGCAGGCAACGATGGTGGCTGTTCCGGGCATGGCCTGATCCCGGCTACTCAAAAAAAGCTGCGAGGGGTTCTCCACCTCCACCAAGCCAGAGGCGGTCATCTCAAAAACACCCATTTCCTGGGCTGCCCCAAAGCGGTTTTTGACGGCGCGCAATAGGCGGTGGCTTTGGAAGCGATCCCCCTCAAAGTACAAGACCGTGTCCACCAAATGCTCCAGCACCTTCGGCCCGGCCAGGGATCCGTCTTTGGTAACATGGCCTACAATCAGCAGAGCCACCCCCAGTTTTTTGGCCAGCCGCATTAACAGGCCGGTGCATTCCCGCACCTGGGAAACGGATCCCGGTGCTGAGGTGAGCTGCCCCCAGAAGATGGCTTGGATGCTGTCGATCACCGCCACCCGCGGTTGCAGAGCTTGAATCTCCGCCACAATGGCCTCCAGATCGGTTTCTGCCAACAGGTAGAGCTGCTCGCTTTCTACCCCTAGCCGTTCGGCGCGCAGCTTGATCTGTTGAGCCGATTCCTCCCCCGACACGTACAAGATGGCTCCGCTCTTCGCCAGGTGGGCAGCGCTCTGCAGCAGCAGGGTGCTCTTGCCAATGCCCGGATCCCCGCCAATCAACACCAGGGATCCCGGCACAATGCCACCTCCCAACACCCGGTCAAACTCGCCATAGCCGGAGGAGAGGCGAGGGTGGCGATCTGAGGAGACCTGGGAGAGGGGGAGGGCCGACCGAGGGATCCCATTGGCGCGGTTGGACCTAGGAGCGAGGGCTTGGGCCCGTGGGGACTTGGCCGCTGGGGCGACGACCACTTCCGTCAGGGTGTTCCAGGCGCCGCAATGGTCGCAGCGGCCCAAAAACTTGGCATAGCGCTCGCCGCACTGGCTGCACTCCCAGACGGTTTTGGCCTTGGCCATATCCGGGGACTCCTAGGCCTGGGGAGCAGCGGCGACAGGGAGGGGCACCTCCGGCAAGACCAGGGATCCGCACTGGGCGTGGTGGCGCAGC
This sequence comes from Thermostichus sp. MS-CIW-23, assembly GCF_054059455.1. Lineage (NCBI taxonomy): Bacteria > Bacillati > Cyanobacteriota > Cyanophyceae > Thermostichales > Thermostichaceae > Thermostichus > Thermostichus sp. MS-CIW-23. The sequence goes on from NZ_JBSSCC010000042.1 coordinate 20,394, forward strand.
AGATGGTCGCAGAGGACCAGGGCCACCATCGCCTCCACCATCGGCACTGCCCGCGGCAAGACACAGGGATCGTGGCGTCCCCGCGCCGCCAAAACCGTCTCTTGCCCATTGAGGGTGACGGTGTTTTGAGGCTGGCGAATGGTGGCAGTGGGCTTAAAGGCTACCCGCAGGACGATGTCTTCGCCGTTGCTGATGCCCCCCTGGATGCCGCCGGAGCGGTTGCTGCGGGTGCGCCAGCCGCCGGGGGTCATGTAAAACTCGTCGTTGTGCTGCTTGCCCGTCAGGTAGGTGCCGGCAAACCCCGAGCCAATCTCAAACCCCTTGCTGGCTGGCAGGGACATCACCGCCTTGGCCAAGTCGGCCTCCAGCTTGTCAAACACCGGGGATCCCAGCCCGCGCGGCACCCGGCGGGCTACACACTCCACCACTCCCCCCAGCGAATCCCCTTCCCGCGCCGCCTCTTCGATTTTTTGGATCATCGCTGCTGCCGCTTCTGGATCGGGGCAACGGACGATGTTGGCTTCCATCTGCTCTGCCGTCACCGAAGCGGGATCCACCTGGGCTTCCACGTCTTTTACCCGCTGCACGTAGGCCAGGATCTCCACCCCTGCCGCTAGGCGCAGGATCTTCTTGGCAATGGCCCCGGCAGCCACCCGGCCAATGGTTTCTCGCGCTGAGGCCCGTCCGCCCCCCTGCCAGTTGCGGATGCCGTACTTGGCCTGGTAGGTGGCATCGGCATGGGAAGGGCGGAAGGTGGTGGCCATCTCCTGGTAGTCCTGGGGGCGGGCATCCTGGTTGCGCACCAGGATGTGGATGGGGGTGCCCAGCGTAAAGCCCTGAAAAACCCCGGAGAGGATCTGGCAGCGATCCGCTTCCTGGCGGGGCGTCGTGATGGGGCTCTGGCCAGGACGCCGCCGATCCAGCTCTGCCTGAATGTCGGCCTCGCTCAAGGGCAGCCGCGGCGGGCAGCCATCCACCACCACCCCCACCGCCCCCCCGTGGGACTCGCCATAGGTGGTCACGCAAAACAGGACACCGAAGGAGTTGCCGTTGGCCATGGGATCCCCAAGCAAGAAGCCGTTACTCGCAGGCGGCTGGGAGAGACTGTTTTCTATTCTGCACTAGGGGAGTGGCGGGCAGTGCGGTGCAGCTGGCGGCAGCCGGCAATTCCCCGCAACACCAGGTGGGGATCCCAGCGCAGCTCTGGGTCAAGCGGGCCCAAGTGAGGGTGGAGCCACTTCCCATCCCCGCCGGTCAGCAGCAGGGGGCCTTGGGGAAAGCGGCGACGCCAGTCGGCAATGAACTCGCGCAAGCCAGCCAAGAGGGTGTGGAGGATGCCGCTGCGGATGGCAGCCACGGTGTCGTTGGCCCAGCGAGGGGGCAAGGGATCCTGCGGATCCCACTGCACTTTGGGCAGCAGGGCTGTGTGATCAGCCAACGCCTGCGCCTGCAACCCCAGGCCGGGCAAGATGGCCCCTCCCACCAGGGATCCTTCAGAGTCAGCTCCTGTGAGGGTCAGGGCAGTACCCGCGTCGATGACCAAACAGGGCCAGCCGTAGTGGATCCCGGCAGCCCACAAGGCCAAGGCCCGATCCAGCCCCAGCCCTGGGTAGGGATCCCGCAGCGGCACCTGCGACAGCTCCAACTGATGCACCCAGGGCGATGCTGGCGGCAGGGGGGCAGAGCCCACAGGAGCCAGCCACAGCTCTGTCTGCTGCGGCCAGGACAAGGGCTGGTGAGCAGGAAACCGCTCCACCTTCACCAGGGTCTCCTCCACAAACCAACCCCAGCGCACGTGAGTGTTGCCCAGCACGGCTGCCAGCCACTCACGACAACAGTGCGAAGCGTTGAGATCTGCCCCCTCCTCAAAACTCATGCAACAGCTCTGCCTCCACGCGAAACAGCTCCACCGGCTGGTCGGCAGGGATCCCGGCCAACCTCTTAGCGGTAGCAAGCTGCCATTCTGTCGTCAAAGCCTCTCCTGGCAGCAACACCGCTCCCCGGGTTCCAGAGCGGACAAATAGGCCCATGCGGGTGGGATCCACCTGCTCCACAGCGGCAAAAGGACTCCGTCCCGCCGACGCAATGGGCACCACCCGCCGCACAATGGCTACCTGAATGGAGGCCGACTCCAGCTCCCCGGGTTGCAGAGGTACGTAGCGCCAATCGCGGGTGACTGCCCCCACCGCCGCCCGGATGGTGGCCCTGACCAGGTCCTCGCCGCTGGGATCCAAGCTGCCCCAGCAGCCACGGGGCCGACCCTCTGTACTCACCGTTACAAAAACCCCCGCAGAGCGCCGCCAGTGGGGCGGGATCTCCTCTGGAGGTGGCAGCACCTGGCCGGTGGCGAAGTAGTAGGCAATGGCCTGACGCGCCAGCGCCGGCAGGGTGTCAGGGAGAGGTTGTCGCCGGCTGGGAGAGGGGATCCCTTCTGAATCGGACTCCGTCCCGCCAGTGCGATCCCGTAAGCGGTGCGAGGCACCCATGGACTCCGGCGGAGGAACAGGGGCAGTTGTCTCAGAAGGCTGCGGCAGGGATCCCGTCCACAAGCCCAGCCCCGCAGCCAGGAGCAGGCCGATCGCGTTAGCGGGACGGAGTCCTTGAAGACCCAGCAATCGAACCGTGAAGTGAACTCGGCAGGTGAACACCCAAGAGAATCCCGTTGGTGGTCACAACAACCGTACTCTAAAAGCTACGTCCCCGCTGCTGCAAATACTTGAAAACGGTGTTTAGATCCTTGTCGCCGCGCCCAGAACAGTTGACCACCACCCGCTGCTGAGGGCCGATCGCGTTAGCGGGACGGAGTCCTTGCTGTGGGGCCAAAGTTTTCAGGTAGGCCAGCGCATGGGCCGTCTCCAGCGCGGGGATGATCCCCTCCAGGCGCGACAGCAGCAGCAGCGCTTCCACCGCTTCGTCGTCAGTAACCGCGTAGTACTCGGCCCGCCCGATTTCTTTTAGGTAGCTGTGCTCTGGCCCCACGCCAGGATAATCCAAGCCAGCGCTGATGGAGTGGGCCTCCTGCACCTGACCTTCTTCATCCTGCAGCAGGTAGCTCATCGCCCCGTGCAAGACCCCGATGCGACCGCGGTTGAGGGTAGCGGCGTGGCGGGGCGTGTGCAGCCCTTCTCCGGCGGCTTCGATGCCGATCAGCCGCACCTGGGGATCCCGGACAAACTCGTTGAACAGCCCCAGCGCGTTGGATCCACCCCCCACACAGGCCAGCAACACATCCGGCAGCCCTCCCCATTTTTCCTGGCACTGCTGCCGCGTCTCCTGGCCAATGACATCGTGAAAGGCCCGCACCAGCTTCGGGTAAGGGTGGGGCCCCGCCACCGTGCCGATGACGTAGTGGGTGGTCTCCACGTTGGTTACCCAGTCGCGGATGGCCTCGGAGAGGGCGTCTTTGAGGGTGCGCGTGCCCGATTCCACTCCCCGCACCTCAGCGCCCAAAAGGCGCATCCGCTGCACATTGGGGGCCTGCCGCTCCATATCCAGCGCCCCCATGTAGATGACGCATTCTAGGCCAAAGCGGGCGCACACGGTTGCCGTGGCCACCCCATGTTGGCCGGCGCCAGTCTCGGCAATGATCCGCCGCTTGCCCATGCGCACCGCCAGCAGCACTTGGCCAAGGGCGTTGTTGATCTTGTGGGCGCCGGTGTGGTTGAGATCTTCCCGTTTGAGGTAGATCTGCGGGCCGCCGTAGTATTCGGTTAGCCGCTGGGCAAAGTAGAGAGGGCTGGGCCGCCCAACAAAATCCCGCAGCAGGCTGTGAAACTCAGCGCGAAAATCGGGATCCCGCCAGTGATGCTCAAAGGCTTCCTCCAGCTCTGTCAGGGCGCTCATCAGGGTTTCCGGCACAAACCGACCCCCAAACGGCCCAAACCGCCCCTGGGGATCCGGACGCACCTGTGGGTCAAGGGGATCCAAAACACGAGGGGAAAAAGCAAAAGAAGCTGAGGTCATGGCAGAGTCCGTCCGGGCCTTGTAGCCTGCAACTAGAGAGAGGCTTTCCCATTCTACAGAAGGAAGGGGCGATGACCAGTCTCGCCTCTCTTCTTCTGCCGTGGGATCCCGAAAAGTTGTTTTGAACAAGGGTCTTCCCAGGATTTTTAAGATAAGGCCGTCCGATTTTGAGGCGGCCTTATGGACAAGCATCTGCAAGAGTTGCTCCAGCAAGAAGATCAAAAGCGCAGAGATGAAGAGGTGCGGCGCACCTATGCCCTTTCTCAAAAGTCCGAGGGGATGGTGATCCTTCTGTCTATTCTGCTTGCCTTCGGAGCCTACCTCTACACGCGGCGGTGGAAAGCTTTGATGGTTTTTCTGGGCTGGTGTTTCTTCCTTGGCGTGTTGTTTAGCGACGACGAGGGAGAGGTTTCCCTACCCGGACTGTTTCTGGCCTCCACCTGGGCAGCAGTAGACAACTGCGGCGCTATCCAGCGGGCAAGAGAAGAAATCGAACGGCTGCGCTCCGGCCAAAACCCTGATGTTGATCGGCAAACTTAAACTTGGTCGACAAAACAAAATAGTGGCCCAAAAATCGGTATTTTATTTCAAACTCTCGAAAAAGATGCTATACCTACTATTTCAAGTGGCACCCAGATACAAGCGGCGCAACCGACCCATTCTCAACGGCAGTGAAACTTGGATTCCTATTCCCTTTGTCTTTTGGGAAAGAGCTTGGACAAACCAAATTCTGTCCCTCTAGGAGAGGGGCTGGAGGTGAGAGAGCTTAGGATACAGCCTTTTAATTTAAAATAGGGTACAGGTATTCAAGAGGAAGGAGAGAAAGGAATGCCGACTCATTCTTTGGATTTGCGGCAAAGAGTTG
>NZ_JBSSCC010000043.1:0-24992 GCF_054059455.1 Thermostichus sp. MS-CIW-23
AGGGGATGCGGATTTTAACGGTGCGAAGGTGATTGCGCTTTTGGGGGCTGCCGTAAACCAGCCTAGAGGTTCGGGCCTGTTTTGTTCTCTGGTAGGGCAGAGCAGGCTCAGGGCTACTGAAAGCCCGCTCCGTACCGCTTATCCGTACCGCTTAGCGGTCGGAGCCGGGTAGTTTACAAGGTGGCCCGTTTTCGCGACCAGCTCTACTGGGGCCGACCGGTGCCAGGGTTCGGGGATCCGCAGGCGCGGCTGTGGGTGATCGGGTTGGCGCCGGCAGCCCATGGGGGCAATCGCACTGGGCGCGTGTTTACCGGGGATCCCAGCGGGGACTGGCTGTTTCGCGCCCTGTACCGAGCCGGGTTTGCCAATCAGCCCACCTCTACCCACCGAGAGGATGGCCTGCAATTGCAGGATTGCTACATCTCGGCAGTGGTGCGCTGTGTGCCCCCGGAGAACCGCCCCACCGCCATAGAAGCCAAGACCTGCCTGCGCTACCTGAAGCAAGAGCTGGAGCTGCTAACCCAGGTGCGAGTGATCCTGACGTTGGGGCATTTTGCCTTCCAACACGCTCTGACGCTCTTGCCACCTCTCAGGCCCCGTCCCCGCTTTGGCCACAACTGCGTTATTCCCCTGGCAGAGGGTCGCTATTTGCTGGCGTCTTACCATCCCAGCCGGCGCAACACGGCCACACGGCTGCTGACGGAGCCGATGTTGGATGCCGTTTTCGCGCAAGCCCAGCAGTTGCTGTCTGGTAAGCCAGCCCGACCGGCTGAGGATTAGGCAGGTTGCCAAGATTCGAGGCGATAGGCACTGTCCCAAAACAGCCATTCCAACCGGGAGGCAGTGACAAAAGCTGCCCTCATCTTTTCCCGCAGCGGTTCTGTAGCCTGCTGAGCGACGGAGTCGGTGATGTCCAAAGCCTGCTGCACCACTTGGGCAAATTCTTCCCCGGCGTAGGTGTCGATCCACTGTTGGTAGGGATTGTCAGGCTGCGCGGTGCGATAGATGGTGGATCCCACCTCTCGGTAGATCCAAAAGCAGGGCAGCACAGCGGCAATGGCCACCTCATAGGGATCCACAGCCGCCGCAGCCAACAAAAAACGGGTATAGGCGAAGCAGGCAGGGGCATAGGCTGTTTCGGGTTGAATGTCGTAGAGGCGAAAATAGCTTTCGTGCAGGCTGCGTTCGGCCACAATGGCTCCCAGGGCAAAGTTCAAGAAACTCACCACCTGCTCAGCCCCTTCGGAACGAGCTCCAATCAAGGCCAGGGCGCGGGCAAAGTCGGTGAGATAAAGAGCATCCTGCTGCAAGTAAAACTGGAACCGCTGCCGCGATAGGCTGCCCGCTGCCAACTCTCGGTTGAAGGGGTGATCGAGGATTTGCTTGTAGATGGGCTGAATGGCTTGCCAAAGGTGGGCTGTAAAGGACTGGGGCATGGCGACCGTCTCTCGGCGTTTGGTCTTCAGCTAGAAATTGCAGGAGCCCCGCACTGTACCTATAAAGTCAGTGTTGGGAGGAATGCTATAATAATACTGCGGGCACCAGAAACGGTTTTTTTTAAGGCACTGGTAACGGTCGATTGGGGGTGCAGTAAACCACCCCAGAGGCTCGTGGTTGGCTTGCTAACTGCAGGGCTACTAAAAGCCCGCTCCGTACCGCCTAGCGGTTGGTGTCGGGTAGTTTACTCGATTGGTGATTGACCTGACCAGGGCCAGCACCTCTGCTGGGGCTGAGGCTTTCTTCATTTTGAATCTCAATTAGGCTTCGGGCATGAGGGGGCGGAACCCATGCTTGCGAGAAAGCTGCCCGATCAGATCCAATTTCTCAAGGGTGATCAAATTACGGCCCCAACTGAAATTGGTGTACAGTCCCTCAAACTCCAGCAGCATGGATTCAGCAAAGCAGGCAAAAAGCTGACGGGCCGGGTTGGCCACATTCAAAAACTGCATGATGTTCCATTCAATATCCAAAGAGTGCTCCACCATCCCCCCGTCAATGACGTAGAGTCCCTTTCGCTGCAAGCTGGAGGCGATGTTCTTCGGGTAGCCACCGTCGATGATGACACAGGGATCCGGCAAAACTTGGGGATCGAGGGCCATGCCTTGGCTCATGCTGGCCACCCAAACGATAAAGTCAGCGCGGGGCAGGGCCTCTTCCAGCGAAGAGATCTCCCCGTGCTTGAGCTTGGCCTGCAATTCCTCCAGACGCCGTCGCTCTCGGGCGATGAGCAACAATTTGCCCAAGTGAGTGCGGGCCACCAACCATTGACAAATGGCGCTGCCGATATCTCCGGTCGCCCCCACCACCGCAACCGTAGCGGCTGCCAAGTCCATGGCGTAGCGCTGGGCCGCCAACTGCAGTTGCTGACAGATGATGTAGGCCGTGTGGGTATTGCCGGTGGTAAAGCGTTGGATCTCCAAGTCAATGTTGCGGACTCGCCGGAGACTGTCGAGGCGAAAAGTCTCAAAAATGATGCTGCTAAATCCCCCCAAAGCCGTAATGTTCAAGCCGCGCCGCTGGGCTAGGGCCATGGCATTCAACACTTTCCGACAAGCTGCCTTCACCCGTCCCCCCGCCAACATCTCCGGCAAGAAACAGGATTCGACGTACTGCCCATAAATCTTTTGGCCGGTGATGCTGGTTACCGTGATCTCGTCCACCACCTGAGGGGGAGCCATGCACCAGAACTCCAGGTCGCTCTCCGCATATTCGGAATAACCCAGCTTGTCTGCCACCCGCTTCGCATGGGCCAGGCTGGTCAAGTGCCCAATCAGGCCGAACATAGAGATTTACCCGCTTGGATAACTAATGGATCCCGTCCGGATCCCATCAAAACATGCCCATACCCACGAGAGGTAGGGATCCCTACAGCCGGGCCGGAAACCCAATTCGCCGGCAGAGGATGGAGGTGGGTCATGCTGCCCGCAAACCCTGGGCTGAGAGGCGCATCACCTCGCGGGTGCTGAAGCCGATGTTGGCCAGCGCCTCTCCATAGGCAATCATAAAATCCTCGACGATGGCCTCGCGATCCATATAGATGGCTTCTACATCCTGGTCCACCTGCTGCAGCATCTGCCAGACCAAGGGCAGGTTCTGGGCGTTGGCCGCTTCGATCTGCCCTTTGACCTCGCCAAAATGCTCCCCTAGCCAGCGCTCTCCAAAATTGAGGTGCAGATATTCATCCTTGACCACCCCCTCGGTGATCTTGCGGGCAAACTCATCGGCGACGGGGATGTAAATGTTGTAGGCGGCAATGGCAAAGCATTCGATGATCAGCGACTGAATGACCAAGCAGGTAACTAGGTCTCCGGCTGCTGCCGCTTTTTGGAAATTGTTGCGCAAAGGGGCGAAGAAAGTGCGGGCAAACTCCCTATCCGGCTCTACCTGCAGGTTTTTGCCGCAGGATTGAAAGCCTTTCATGTGCCGCAATTCCATCTTGGCCAGCTTGTGCAGCTCCTCTGCCCCTTCCGGCAACATCTCGGCCAGCTTGAGGTAGTTGTCGTGGGCTTCTTGTTCCCCTTCGATCACAATGCCGTTGATGCGAGAGTAAGCCTGCCGGTAAACCGCGCTGCCATAGTCCAAGGTGGTGCCACCCTCATCGGCTAAAGGCTGGGGGGTATTGGGCAGGACGTTCACTGGGGCCATACTCATGCATCTCCTCTCGGTGTTGTTTGGGTGTTGTTGATTGTCTATGCTGACTCGACAATCGCCTCGATTGCAGTTGAATCGCTCTCTTAATCAGAATAGCTGTAGCTGCCGCAGAATTGGCGGGATTCCTTTTGCGGAATGATAGGGGTCTGCTAGGGTGAGGGTTCGAGTGCCGTTGTGGAGCCTGCTGTATGTCTGCTCTTGGGGATGGCCTGAACCAACTGCGCCAGTTGCTGGTGGAGCTGGAGGAACGATCCCTCGATCAGCCGATTGGCAGTGCCGAGGAGGTGTTGCAGGCCATTGAGCTAGCCACGGCTTTTGAGCTGTTTGAGGCGGAGAGCAGCGGTTTGCTGCTGCAGATTGTGGCCAATCTCTGGGATCGGGTACGGCAGCAGGATTTGTCTCCAGGGGAGATTCAGACGGTATCGGAGAAGTTGCGGGCGGTGGGCTATACCGATGCCGAAATTCAGGAGATCCTGGACTTGGAGCCGGAGGACTAGCCCCATTTCCCCCTCTAGGCTTGAACCATGCCCAGCTCCACCGGTGTAACACCCGCTTCCATCTGAGTGGTGGCGTCGTAGCAAGCCCCTCGCAGGTTGGCCAGCTTGAGTTTGCACTGGGCCAGAAGGGCTCCTCTCAAGTTGGCCCCGGTGAGATTGGCCCCTGCCAGGTCCGCTTGGCTGAGATCGGCTTTGCTCAAGTCCGCTTCGGCCAGGTTGGCCCCACGCAAGTTGGCTCCTTGCAATCGGGATCCCTGCAGCTTGGCTTTCTCTAGGTTGGCCAGCCGCAGGTTGGATCCCTGCAGATCCGCTTGGCTGAGGTCGGCGCCGCTCAGGTAGGCCCGCTCCAGGTTGGCAGAGGCCAGCTTTGCCTGGCGGAGAATGGATCCCCCCAAGTCGATCCCGGCCAAGTCGGCCCCGGCCAGATCAGCTCCGGCCAGTTGGCTGTTGCTGAAGTCCCGCTCACCGCTGCCGTAGCGTTGCAACAGGTCTGCTCCAGTTTCCACCATCGCTGTTTTCCACACCGGACGAATGGATCCTACCTAGGAATAGAAGGGCCGCCAAGAGCACGCTAGGATAGGCGCAAGCCGTTTTCCGGGATCCCCCCTTATGAGCTTGCCCCGTGTGCCCCGAACTCGACCTCGCCCCAAGCTGCGCTCGATCCCTCGCCGCCAAACCGAATCCGCCCTCTATGCCGAAATGCAGCAGCTCACTGTCGAAAAGCAGCGGCTCAACCAAGAGCTAGAGTTTATTCGAGAGCGGCAAGGGCAAATCCACGCGCGACTTCAGGAAATCGAGCAGGCCATGCAACACCTTCAGCAGGAGGCAAAAGCCTTTCGGGATCCCGCTCCTGCCTCTGAACCCGCCCAGCTCAGATCCCGCCCTTCCCGCTTCCCGCCCATGACCTTCGAGTATTGAGGGATCCTATAAATCTCAAAGAAGACCCAAGATTCAAAGCAGACCTAAGCAACAAGTCAGCTAGAAATCGCAGGAGCCCCGCACTGTACCCGTAGGGTCAGTGCCGGGAGGAATGCGAGGTTACAATAGAACTATGACCCAAGTCCTGACCGTATCCTGCAAGCTCAAGGCGTCCCAGTCGCAAGCCGCAAAGTTGGATGCGACAATGGATGCCTTTGTGCAGGCGTTGAACTGGGTCAACCAAAACACGCCGGAGAAAGTCGCCAACGCCGTTAAGCTCCAGTCTCTGTGCTACCGCGAAATCCGTGCCCGGTTCGGCTTGTCCAGTAACTTGGCTCAGCAGGTCTGCAGACGGCTGGCCGGTGCCCGTAAAGTTGCCCGACAGAAAAACCGCCCCGTCAAAGCGTTCAAAGGGGGCTTCGCTACCTACGACGCTCGTATCTTTTCGTTCCGCGAGAAAGACTGGACGGTGTCGCTGACCACGGTGGAGGGTCGGGAGCGCTTTGAGCTGGCGATTGGCCGCTACCAGAGAGAACGGCTGGCGGGCTCCAATCCCAAATCTGCCACTCTGGTCAAGCGTAAAGATGGCTCCTACTCTATTCAGATCTGTGTGGAAGCGGAGCCATCCCCACCGCAACGCACGGGTAGAGTGCTGGGGGTGGACTTGGGAAGGACAGATATTGCCCATACGTCAGAGGGTGATAACTGGAATGGACAGCAGTTGAACCGAATCCGAGACCACTACTCCAAGCTGAGGGCGGTACTCCAACGCAAAGCCAGTAAGGGCACCCGCAGTTCGCGGCGCAGATGCCGTCAACTGCTGCAACGGCTGTCTGGCAAGGAGAGACGCTTTCAGGCGTGGGTCAATCATCGCATCTCTAAAGCTATTGTCTCTAGGGCAAAAGCTACCAACAGCGCTATCGCCCTGGAAGACCTGACAGGGATCCGGGAAAAGGTCAATCAACAGCCGCGCAGCAAAGCCGAGCGGCGCAGGGCCAACAGTTGGGCGTTCTACCAACTGAGGCAGTTTCTGGAATACAAGGCGAGGGCTGCAGGGGTTTCTCTGATTCCTGTGCCGCCTGCTTACACGTCGCAGACCTGTCACCGGTGCTTACACATCCACCCTGAGCAGGGCAAGTCCTACCGCAGTGGCAAGTCGTTCAAGTGTGGGCACTGTGGATGGGAAGGAGATGCGGATTTGAATGGTGCGAATGTGATTACGCTTTTGGGGGCTGCTGTAAACCAGTCTAGAGGTTCGTGGTTGGCTTGCCAACTGCAGGGCTACCGTTCGCGCCAGCGGGCCGGAGGCCTTAAGCCCGCTCTGTACTGCGAAGCAGTCAGGGTCGGGTAGTTTACGCAAACACCACCGTTTTGTTGTGGTACACCAGCACCCGATTCTCCAGGTGATACCGCACTGCCCGTGCCAGGACTAGGCGTTCCATGTCGCGGCCTTTGCGGACGAGGTCGGCAACGGTATCGCGGTGACTGACCCGCACCACGTCTTGCTCGATGATCGGCCCTTCGTCCAGATCTTCGGTGGCATAGTGGGCAGTCGCGCCGATGATCTTCACCCCCCGTTGATGGGCGCGGTGGTAGGGGTTGGCTCCGGCAAAGGCGGGCAGGGTGGAATGGTGAATGTTGATGATCGGCGGGGCTTGGCGGAGCAGCGACCCACTCAAGACCTGCATGTACTTGGCCAACACCACCAGGTCAATTCGATATTCCTGCAGGAGAGCGAGCTGACGGGCTTCGGCTGCGGCTTTGCCCTCTGGAGAAACGGGGATGTGGTAGTAATCGATACCGAAGGAGCGGGCCACCGATTCCAGGTCGGGGTGATTGCTGATGATCAAGGGGATCTCGGCGGGCAGTTCTCCCGCCCTTTGCCGCCAGATCAGATCCAAAAGGCAGTGGCTTTGCTTGCTGGCCCACAACGCAATGCGACGGCGAGTGTCGGAAAAATGCAGTTCCCAGTTGGCTTGGATCCCACGGGCAATACCCGAAAAGGCGGGGACAATTTCCCCTCGCTCCAGTTGGAAGCCCTCCAAGTCCCACTCGATGCGGCTCAAGAACAGTCCTGCCTCGGGATCCGTATGGTGATCGGCGTGAATGATGTTGCCGCCGTAGCTGTAGATGAAGCTGGAGAGCTTGGCTACCAGCCCTTTTTGATCAGGGCAAGATACCAACAGGGTGGCACTGGGCATAGGTGGACAAAAAGCCTCAACCTTCTTACCGTAGGGCTGGGTTTTACTGCGGAGCAAGCCGTTTTCAATCTACCCGGTTGATCTCTTCCAATAGCCAGGGATCCACCGGCTGGCCATCCCAACGCTTCAAGTCGATGCGAATCCACATCGCCGCAGAAGAGCCGGCAGGGGGCAGTTCCTGGTGAAACGAGATCTCATAGTCAGACGGGTTTTGGCCATGCTGCCGCAGCCAGGTCTCCACCTTAGCAGGAGCAAAGTAGGACTGCCCTTGCTCGAACAGGCGCGTGATTTCCAGGCCGAAGCAAAGGGGGTTGAAGCGGGCCATAGGTTAGGCAGCGTCTGCTGTTTGAGCGTCGTCGGCTGCGGATGGGGGGGGAGCCATCTCTGAGGTGGGTGTATCGGCTGTGGCGACCGACTCGGCTTTGGGCTCAGCCGCGGCTGCTGTTCGGGAAGCCTTGGGAGTGGCAGCAGCCGTTGTCCCGCGGGTGGCTTTCTCCAGCTCTTGGGCCTCTTTGTTCAGTTGCGCCTCGAACTCTCTGGAAGCATCCTGCAGGCTGCGCAGGGTTTTGGCCAGCGTGCGACCAATCTCCGGCAGTTTGCGGGGCCCAAAAACCAAGAGAGCCACCGCAAAGATGACCAACATTTCCGGCAGTCCAACACCCAAAAAATTCATGAGCCTCGGCAGAGTACGGTTTGGTCGGGATCCCTTCGCCTCCCTAGAGTGACATTTTCTTGCCGCGGACTGCAAGTAACTGCCGGCTCTCCTCATCTATCCGATGGCTCTGGTGTTTTGCTCTCAGCTCATCCAGGCCAACCTCTCCCTGGCCGGCCAAGTTAAAATGGTAGAATTGCATCGTTAATCAATCAATGTCCTTCATTGGCCTAGGCTTGCCCATGCTCCAAACCCTACAAAAGCTCCTCGGGGATCCTAACGATCGGAAGATCCGGCAGTACCGTCCTGTCGTCAAGTTGATCAACTCGCTGGAGATCGAGATCGCCTCTCTTTCGGATGCGGAGCTCAAGGCCAAGACCACAGAGTTTCGCCAGCGCTTGGACAGAGGAGAATCTCTGGACGATCTCTTGCCGGAGGCGTTTGCCGTGGTGCGGGAGGCCGCCAAGCGGGTCTTGAACTTGCGCCATTACGACGTACAGCTCATCGGCGGCATGGTGCTGCACGAAGGCCAGATTGCCGAAATGAAAACCGGCGAGGGGAAAACCCTGGTCGCCACCCTGCCTGCCTACTTGAACGGCCTGACTGGGAAGGGGGTTCACATCGTTACCGTCAACGGCTACTTGGCGCGGCGCGACTCGGAGTGGATGGGACAAGTGCATCGTTTCTTGGGCCTGACGGTCGGTCTAGTGCAAGAGGGCATGTCACCCGAAGAAAAGCGCCGCAGCTACAACTGCGACATTACCTACTGCACCAACAGCGAGCTGGGCTTCGACTACCTGCGGGACAACATGGCCACCGATATCAAAGAGGTGATGCAACGGCCCTTTAACTACTGCATCATCGACGAGGTGGACTCAATCCTTATCGACGAGGCCCGCACTCCCCTGATCATCTCCGGTCAGGTGGCTCGCCCCTCCGAAAAATACCTGCGGGCAGCCCAGGTGGCGCGGGAGCTGATCCGAGATGAACACTATGAGGTGGATGAAAAAGCCCGCAACGTCATCCTTACCGACGAGGGGTTTGAAGCCGCCGAGCGGTTGCTGGGGGTCTCTGACCTGTTTGATCCCAAGGATCCCTGGGCGCACTTTGTCTTTAACGCGGTGAAGGCCAAAGAGCTCTTCATCAAGGATGTCCACTACATCGTCCGCAATCAAGAGGTGGTGATCGTGGACGAGTTCACCGGGCGGGTGCTCCCCGGCCGCCGCTGGTCTGATGGGCTGCACCAGGCGGTGGAGGCCAAAGAGGGGGTGCCGATTCAAAGCGAGAGCCAAACCCTGGCCACCATCACCTACCAAAACCTTTTTCTGCTCTATCCCAAGCTTTCCGGCATGACGGGCACGGCTCGCACTGAGGAGGCCGAGTTCGGCAAAACCTACAACCTGGAAGTTACGGTGATCCCCACCAACCGACCCATCCGCCGCAAAGATGCCCCCGACTTGGTGTACAAGACCGAAAGGGGCAAGTGGCAAGCGGTTGCCGAGGAAATTGCCCACATGCACGCCCAGGGGCGCCCCGTCCTTGTGGGCACCACCAGCGTGGAAAAATCCGAACGCCTCTCGGCCATGCTCAAGGAAATGGGGATCCCTCACAACCTCCTCAACGCCAAGCCGGAAAACGTGGAGCGGGAGGCGGAGATCATCGCCCAGGCGGGGCGAAAAGGCGCTGTAACCATTGCTACCAACATGGCCGGTCGAGGCACGGACATCATCTTGGGAGGCAATGCGGAGTACATGGCCCGCCTCAAGCTGCGGGAACGGCTGATGCCCAAGCTGGCTCAATTGGACGCCGACAACCCCTTGGGATCCGTTCAGATGGTGGGACGGGGGGGTGGCCAGGGATTTGGTGGGACAGCACCCAAGCCGAAAAAATCCTGGACGGTGGTCTCCCCCAATTTTTACCCCTGTGAGCTGTCGGCCCGCACCAGCCAAGCCTTGGACGAAGTGGTGGCGGCAGCGGTGACCAAGTATGGGCTGAACCGTCTGCCAGAGCTGGTGGTGGAGGATCTCATCGCAGTAGCTTCCGAGAAAGCGCCGGTGCAGGATCCGCTAATTTTGCAACTGCGGGAGGTTTACAACAGCATCAAAGCCGAGTACGAAAAAATTACTGAGGCCGAGCACGAAGAGGTGGTGAGGCTGGGGGGCCTGCATGTGATCGGTACGGAGCGCCATGAATCCCGCCGTATCGACAACCAGCTGCGGGGCCGCGCCGGGCGACAAGGGGATCCCGGCTCCTCGCGGTTTTTCCTCAGCTTGGAAGACAACCTGCTCAAGATTTTCGGTGGCGAGCGGGTAGCCAAGCTCATGGACATGTTCCGGGTGGAGGAGGATATGCCCATCGAGCACCCGCTGCTCAGCAGCAGCCTGGAGAATGCGCAGAGAAAAGTGGAAGTGTACTACTTCGACATGCGCAAGCAGGTGTTCGAGTATGACGAGGTGATGAACAATCAGCGGCGGGCCATCTACTCAGAGCGGCGGCGCATCTTGGAGGGGGAAAACCTCAAGACCAAGATCCTCGACTATGTGCGCAAAACCGTTGGCGAGATCGTGCGAGCGCATGTCAACCCAGAGCTGCCCCCGGAAGAGTGGGAAATTGACAAGCTGACCGCCAAGATGCAGGAGTTTGTGCCGCTCCTGAAGCAAAACCTCAAGGTTGAAGACCTGCAGGATCTCTCCTACGAGCAGATCTTGGACTACCTGATCAAGCAGGCAGAACTGGCCTATGAGGCCAAAGAGGCTTTTCTGGATACCTTTGAGCCCGGTTTGATGCGCAAGGCAGAGCGCTTTTTCCTGTTGCAACAGGTGGACACCCTCTGGCGGGAACACCTGCAGCAGATGGAGGCGCTGCGGGAAGCTGTGGGCCTGCGAGGCTACGGTCAGAAGGATCCCCTGATCGAGTACAAGAACGAGGGCTACGAGCTGTTCCTGGAGATGATGGACAACATCCGCCGCAACACGGTGTACAACCTATTCATCTTTACTCCCCAAATTGTGCAAGTGCCCCAGGCATCGCGACCGGCTCCGGCACCCACTGCGGCTGCCAGCCCTGATCCCAGCTCTGCTTCAGGGGTGGTGGAAGCCGATTTCACGGAAGAATAATTGGCGTAGAGAGAAGTCAGCGGGGGAGCATGACTCTAGTCAATGATAAGCTCAACTATACTGAAAATAATGTATAATATGTTCAGTACGGATTACTACCAGTTGATCTTTCTGTTTACTTTCGAGTCTGCCAACATGGTAGCCAAAGCAAAGCAGAAAATTGGTAGTAAGACGACACGGAAACTGCGCTTTGGGTATTCTACTCAAAGCTTTGCGGGATACCGCCATTCTGTTTGGAAACAAACAGAATGCTATCGCTGCATAGTTGAACAGTGATGTTCAGCAGTGTTCAGCGTAAATGTATCAGGAGGATCTGTCGTAATGCCTCTTTCAGTTGTGGGTACTGGAAGGTAAAGCCCATCTGCAAAGCCGCTTGCGGGATCACTTTCTGCCCCGTCAAAACCACTTGAGCTGCCTCGCCCAACAGCAGTTCCAACGCCAGCTCCGGCACAGGCAACCAAGAGGGGCGACCCAAGACCTGGCCTAAGGTTCGGCAAAACTCTTCCATCTGCACCGGGTTGGGAGCGGTGGCGTTGAACACTCCGGATCCCTGCTCCAGCAGGAAGCAGACCAAGCTCACCCAATCCTCGCGGTGGATCCAAGACAGCCATTGTTTGCCGGAGCCGATCGTTCCGCCGATAAAGAACTGAAAGGGGGCCAGCATCTGCCCCAGCGCTCCTCCATCCGGACCCAACACAATCCCCGTGCGCAGGATGGCCAAACGGATCCCCAATTCCTCAACCGGCCGGGCGGCAGCTTCCCAAGCTTGACAGACTTCTGCCAGAAAATCTTGGGCCGGGGGATCCGTCTCTGTTAAGGGTTCTCCTGCCGGATGGGATCCGTAGTAACCCACCGCCGAGCTGCTGATCATCACCTGGGGCTTTTGGTTGAGGGAGGCGAGGGCTTGGACAAGGGCCTGGGTGGTTTCCACACGGCTACGACGGATTTCTTTTTTCTTGGTCTCTGTCCAGCGAGAAGAAGCCAAAGGCTCTCCGGCCAAGTTGACAATCCCCTCGTACCCTTCCAGGGCGGCTGCCCAGGCTTGCGGTTGGTAGGGATCGTAGGGCAGCAGCTTGAGGTTGGGGGATTCCCCCAAAATGCGGCGGGCCTGCTCCAGGCGGCGGGTCAAGACCAAAACCTGATCCCCTTGCTCCAGCAGACGGGCCACCAAGCGACGCCCGATAAAACCACTTCCACCCGTGATGACAATGCGCATGATGTGGATCCGACTTGCATCTGCACAAGCCCTGTGCCGCCCTTGTCCTTTGAACGGTGCAGAGCCTTTCCGCTATTCGAACCTCTAGCCTAGCGCGTTTCCTGCCCCGCGTTGGCCATTGCCTGGGATCCCGCCATCCGTTTGCTGAGCTTGGCGAAGTGGCAGAGCCCAAGAAAGCCCAAGAATAAAAATGTTTTGCGGCAAAGCCTGACACACCTGGAAAAATCGGCTTCAATAGGCCCTAGCTGCGCTTCTTGGCAGCAGAGGTGGTTCATCGTCCCCCTATTTTCTTCCCTTCACCCGTGACACCCAAGTCTTCTTCCCGTACCCCGGCTCGCCACGTGTCTGTGCGTGCAGAGCAGGTTGCTGGGCCTCGGCTGGACATCTCTGTTGCTCCACGAGTGCATCGCTCCCAAGGGCAGGGATCCCTGGTTCGGGCAGGGTTTCCCTCCTCTCTCCCAATTTCCGGTCGGCGGACGATCCCTGTCCAGCGCTCCCGCCGGCGCGGACGGCAAGAACCTGGCCACGAGCCTCCAGTCTGGGAGATGGCCTGTCACATCGGGGTGAATGTCTTGTTTACGGCGGCTGCCCTCAGTGGTTTGTATCGCCTCTTGCCGGTGCAGTTGGCTCAGCACCACCGGCTCCAGGTTCTGGAGCGGCATATCGAGGTCTTGTCCACTCGGATTTCTCGGCTGCAGGAGGGGGTGGATCGAGGTATGGATCCCTTGCAGCAGGAGGCCCTGATCAAGGAACGGCTGAATCGGGTGCCACGCAATCAAATTCAGGTGCGTTTGGTGGATCCCAGTACCTGGGTGGCGGACGACGAGAAGAACACCCACCCTTCCTGGATCGGGCAGTCCACCCAGCCGTCTGCCAGGCCGTAGGCTGCCTCTGCCTAGGCTTGTTTGAGAAGCAGGGCCACCTCTTTGGCAAAGTAGGTGAGGATGATATCGGCACCGGCCCGCTTCATGGCCAGCAGCGATTCCATCATCACTTTTTTGCCGTCGATCCAGCCCTTTTGTTCGGCGGCTTTGATCATGGCGTACTCGCCGCTGACGTTGTAAGCGGCCACGGGCAGATCCGTTGATTCCTTGACTCGGTAGATGATGTCCAGGTAGGCCAGGGCCGGCTTCACCATCACCATGTCCGCCCCCTCGGCTTCGTCCAGCTCCACTTCCTTGATGGCTTCCCGAGCATTGGCGGGATCCATTTGATAGCTTTTCTTGTCTCCCGATTTGGGCGCGGATCCCAGGGCATCGCGGAAGGGGCCGTAGAAGGCAGAGGCATATTTGGCGGAGTAGGCCAGGATCGCCACATCGGTGTAGCCTTGGTCATCCAGGGCCTCCCGAATGGCACCGACACGACCGTCCATCATGTCCGAGGGGGCCACAATATCCGTTCCCGCCTCTGCTTGGGAGAGGGCTTGCTTGACCAAAACTTCCACCGTCTCGTCGTTGAGGATCACCCCATCCCGCACGATGCCATCGTGGCCATCGCTGTTGTAGGGATCCAAGGCCACATCGGTTACCACCAAAATCTCGGGAATTTCCTGTTTAATCCGCCGCACCGCCCGCTGGATCAAGCCCTCTGGGTTGAAGCACTCCTGCCCGGTGGGATCCTTTTTCTCTTCCGGCACCACCGGGAACAGGGCCACCGCCGGGATCCCCAGTTGAGCGGCTTCTTCCACCTCCTTTAGCAGCAGGTCTAGGGTGTAGCGGTAGCAGCCGGGCATCGACTCCACTTCCTGCCGCTGGTTCTCCCCCTCCATGACAAACAGGGGATAGATCAGATCCTGCACCCGCAGGTGGGTTTCCTGCACCATCTGGCGGAAGGCCTCTGTGCGCCGCAGCCGACGGGGACGGTAGATCAGGTCTTGGCTCATGAGAGCAGGGGGAAAGAGGGCGTTTCTATTTTGCCATGAGGTCGGTAGGGGCTGAGTTGGTCGTCCGGCGAGAGGCGACATCCGGGGCAGAGGGGAAATGCCGGGCCAGCCAGCGGCGAAGGGTCTCTTTTACCGCTTCCGCTTGGCAGTCGTGCAAAAGATCGTGGCGGGACTGGGGAAAATCGTGGATTTCTCCCTGGGGCAGCCGACGGGCAAAATCCACAGCTCCCGCAGGATTGACGACGATATCGGCGGAGGTGTAAAGCAGCAAAACCGGCAGGCGGAGCCGATGGGCTTGATCAAGGCAGCGCTGTCCACTGCGCACCAGTTCGGCTGTAAATCTGGCCCGCGTCACACCGCACATGTAGGGATCCGCCGCAAAGGCGGCTTGCTGCTCGGGTAGGGAAGTCACCCGCGCCGGCTCGTAGAGGCCGGTCAAGGCCAACTGGGGAATAACCCTGTCCAAAACTTGCAGAAGGGCGTGGGCCAAAGGGGTGAAATAGTGGTCGATGCGAAAAGCGGGAGAGATGAGGATCAGGCCCTGCACCTGGCCGGGATGGGCAAGGGCATATTCCGTAACCCAGTTGGCCCCCGCGCTATACCCACACCAGATCTGCGGGATCCCTTTCTGCGGCCAAATCTGCTGCGTGATCCTCTCCAGATCGGCTTGATATTGGCTGAAGCGGTCGATCCAGCAGCGGATCCCGCCGGAGCGACCAAATCCCCGCATGTCGGGAGCCAAAACCTCCCACCCTTGAGCAGCCAACTCGCCGGCCAAAGGGCAAAACCCGCCGCCGTGATCCCCTTTGCCGTGCAAAAGCAACACCCTTCCACAAGGGGATCCCTGGGGCCAGTGGTGCAGAAAAGCTGGGATCCCATCGGAAAGCGGCAACTCCTGAGGCCGATAGATCCCCGACGCAGTTTGCGGCTGAGTTTCCGACCGCCCATCCAGAGCCTCTAAGTCACCTAACCGATCAAAAGGCATGGGCAAATCCAACACACGTCCGGCAAGACCCGGCAAAGCCACAAATCCTATCTTCCTATGTCCCGGTCGCCCGCGAGCGCTGCCGCCGCTGAGGAGCGGCAATCTTTGTTTCCAGCCCAGCATATTTCTTAACAATCTCTGCTCTTGCCGGGGATCCCCGACATGCCGGGCTTTGCAGCCTTTTCTGAGGATGGGATGAAAGGATCTCTCGGGGGGAGACTGGGGCCATTTGCGGGAAAAAGGCCCTCTGAGAGGTATGATGTTGTGAAGAAGTTTTGCGGGGTCTCAGGTTTGACGGGATCCCCTCTCTGGGGTGGTTCACCCTTGTTTTACGATTGCCTTATCGCTTCATCAGTTCACTCAGTCGGAAACGGGTTGCTGAAACTATGCTGTTACTGAAAATCTCTGTTTACGCGGTTGTCATCTTTTTTGTGGGGCTTTTTGTGTTTGGTTTTTTGAGCAACGACCCCTCCCGCAACCCCAACCGTCGAGACCTGGAGTAGGGGATCCCGCCTTGGGCAGCTTGCGAACCCAAGTGATAACCGGCTCATAGCTTGAGGGGGCATGCCTCCGGCCCTATTTTTGTGGAACTCTGCCGGTCGCACCGGCGGCGCGGAACGCTAGCCCTGGGGAAATTGACGCCTGTGGAGATCCCTCCGGCGGTGCGGCGACGCAAGCTGCTGCTGGTTAGGGGTTGTGGAAGCAGGAAGAAAGCCGCAGCGGTGAGCAAGATTCAGTCCTTGTTCGGACTTCGGCCCGCTGGTGGGCATTCCCCTCTAGAGTGAGTGGCCTCACCCCAAAACCGGCAACTCTGCTTGCCTACTGGAAGGCTGTAATCAGCAGTGTTTGGGATCCGGAGCGATTCTGTTGGTCAAACGCGGTAATCCGGAACTGCCAAACGCCGATGGGATCCCCGAGGGCAACGCGGAAATCGGTACTGAAGCTACAAAAGGTGGCCCCAGGGTTACAGCCGGCCTGCTGTGGGCTGAAGAATTCCCTTTGCACGCGCACGCCACTGGGGTTGAAAGTTTCCAGCTCGAGGAACTGCGTTGGACGAGCACCGCCGGGCACACTCACCTGCACCGTGAAAGCCGGCGTGGAGGTGCCCACCCGCACCGAGGTGGGCGCATTGATAAACGAAACCGTTGGGCCTTGGGGTGGGGGCAGGATCGAGCCCCCTGAGCTGCCGCCATTTCCACAGGCAGCCAGGCCAGTGGCCAAAAGGCCAGTGGCCAAAAGGGTGAGAGCAGTCCGTTGCATCCCTCAGTTCCTCACGAAAACCCGTCAATCCTTACAAGACCTGACTAGAATCTACACTCCCCTCAGGGACTGCCGTTAGCACGGCTCTAAGCTACTTTCTGCCTCCACAGCCTGAGAAAAGATGCGCCCCGACCCAAATCTGCATGGGCCTTTGCGCACAGTTGGTTCCTCCGCTTCAGAGCAGCAGCAAGCGCCGCAACAGCAACGCTATCACCGCAACAAAGCTGGCCACGATGATCTGTCCCGGCAGAGTATAGCCGGAGTAAAGCCCTATCAACCTCAGCAACTCCCCATTCCAGGGTTGCGTGGCCAAAAGGTAGAGAATCCCGGTCAGGTGAACCAAGGCCAAAGCCACCAAGCTGCCGGATCCCAACTCTTGGAGGCCCACCGGGGAGTCAGGGATCCCTTCTGCCCACCGCTTCCCATCGACAGCACGTTGGCGGGCCAGAGGAGAAGGGGGTGGATAGGGATCCCGTTGCCGAAAGGCGATCGTCCCGCAGGCCCAAGCTCCCGGCAAAAACCCCAGCAAGTAGCCAAAGGCGGGCTGGTACAGGTACTGCCATCCTCCCCCTTGGGCAAACACCTGTAGCCCTGCCAGCCCCAGCCCCAGATAGACGATCTGGGCGCACACCGCTGCCACCGGCCCCGCCAAACAAGCCGTCAGCAACACGCCCCCGATTTGCAGCGAGAAGCTGTATCCCCCCAACCCAGGCAGCCCGGGCGGAAAACTCAAATGGGTTAGGGTGCCCAAAATGGTCAGGAGGACCCCAATCGCCGTCCAAAGCCATTCCAGAGGAGTTAAGAGCAAGCCAGACCGCATAAACCGAGAGGAAATTTTTCCCTATGCTAAGAAAGGGAAGGGGCAGATGGGGTGGGCAAAAGGTGGTCAAGGCAGAGTGGATTGAACTGGCCCAGGCCCTGGCCGATGCTGCCGGAGCGGTGATTCGCCCCCTGTTTCGCGGAGAACTGCAAGCCGAATACAAAGAGGCCCGCTCCCCAATTGTGACGGTGGCCGACCGGGAGGCAGAGCGAGCTATGCGGGCTTTGCTGATGGCCCAAGTGCCAGAACACAGCATCCTTGGCGAAGAGTTTGGTTTTCACCAGACGGGATCCCTCTATACCTGGGTTCTGGATCCCTTGGATGGCACCATCGCCTTTTCCACCGGCAAGCCCACCTTTGCTACTCTGATTGCCCTCTTGGAAGAAGACCGCCCCATTTTGGGCATCATCGATCAGCCGGTGTTGCGCGAACGCTGGCTGGGGGTACGGGGACAGCCCACTCAATGGATAACCCCCTCCCACCGGCAAGCCGTCCGAGCCAAGGCCAATACCGACCTCAGCCGCGCCTACTTGAGCTGTACCACCCCTGATTTGTTCACCCAACCCGACCAACAACGGTGCTTCCAGGGGCTCAGCCAAGCAGTTCACATTACCTCCTATGGGGGCGATGGCTACCAGTACGGCCTGCTGGCCAGCGGCTGTGTGGATCTGGTGATGGAGTGTGGCCTTGCCCTCTACGATTTTGCTGCCCTTGTGCCGGTGATTGAGGGATCCGGTGGCGTGATTACCGATTGGCGAGGGGATCCCTTAACCCGCACCTCCACCGGAGAAGTGCTGGCGGCAGCCAACCCCAGCTTGCATCGACAGGCCCTGGCCGCGATTCAAAAAAGCGGGATCTACCCAGCGAAATAAGCAGGCTCATTGCCAGGTTTCCACTTGATGTTGCAGCCCAGGCTGGGCTTTTGGTCGGGATCGATGGGCTTGCCGGCCAGAAGGTTATCCAGCGCCGCCCGCAAATCTTTGCCCGTCACCGGCACATCGGTCAGGCTGGGACGACTGTCGTCCAGTTGACCCCGATAGACCAACTTGCGATCCGCGTCGAACAAGAAAAAGTCGGGGGTGCAGGCGGCGGTGAAGGCTTTGGCCACCTCTTGGGTTTCGTCGTAGCAGAAGGGGAAGGTAAAGCCCAAGGTCTCGGCCATCTTCTTCAAGTTCTCTGGGCTGTCATCCGGGTATTTCTCCACATCGTTGGCGCTGATGGCTACAATGCCGACGCCGCGATCCTTGTAATCTCTGCCAAGGCGGGCCAGCTCCTCTTGCACGTGCTTCACATAGGGACAGTGCTGGCAGATGAACATCACCAGCAGGGCCGGCTTGTCGGCAAAGGTGGAGAGGGAGATGGTTTGGCCGCTCACCACATCCGGCAGGCTGAAGTCAGGGGCTGGGGTGCCCAAAGGCAGCATGGTTGAGGGGGTACGGGCCATAACAAACCTCCGGCGTAAGGTTTCCTCAATCATTGTGGATCATCCTGCTGATACATTCACGCTGAACTCTCCTGAACATGGTTCAGGAAAGAAGCGATCGCATCCTGCCTATCTCTGAGCAGGAAGGCGGTATCCCGCAAAGCCCTGAGGAATACCCCCCGAGCGCTTTCCCCCTTCACTTCCCGGCAACCGTTGCGGTGGACTCAAGGATCAGGGGGAAACTTGGTCTACTATATCCCTCTCAATGACTTTTGCCAAACCGCCTAAAGCTCAGTAAATTCAGCAAAGTTCAGGGTTTTGGGGGTTAGAGGCATGCTCTCCTCTTGAGGGGGCCAGATCTCCCACCTTGCCCGCCGGAGCCTGAGCTGCCACAGATGCCGGAGCGCCCAACGGAACCTGAACTACCTCGAATGCCGGAACGCCCTGTTAGGCCAAATCTACCCGAGCTACCCCAGCCTTTGATGGGCAAGCTGCAATCGGCATGGGCAACTGGTGCTGGTGCATAGAGCAGTCTAGTGTCCGGTGCTATACCCCTGATATCGCAATGCAGGTATCTAGAGATGGAAAAAGATCACTCGTTTTACTCATTGACATTGAAATTGATGAGCCATGGTTTCTTGAAGGTAATCTGTGTAGGCCAGCCCGTACTGTGAATGATCCTAAGCAAAGTAAGCGTGATGCTTATCTAGCGGATAGAGGCTGGGTTGTAGTTCGGTTCTCAGAACGGCAAGTTTATGAAGAAAGTGAAAAGTGCATTAATCTCATCTTTTGCTTGGTTTCAGGTGTCTTGGGTGCATTAGATTCTAAACAGCCAGACTTATCATTTTCATTTCCAACGGACCACAAGAGATGGGGTGATCAAAGTGCTCTTAGTGAACCTAGATTTCTTCCTCCCTACTTTTAATTCCCAAGGTTGAGACTGGCCCTACCGGGATTGAATTGAGCTAACGCGCTGGTCCGAGACGCTGCTGCAGGATTTGTGCGGCCAGCAACACATCCAGGGGGGTGGTTAGCTTCAGATTGGATTCCTCCCCTTCGACGATGTAGACTGGCCAACCCAGCTTCTCGAATAGGGCTGCATCATCGGTTACCTGCCAACCCTGGGCCAGAGCCTCCCGATGGGCTTGCCATAGCATCGACAGGCGAAACCCCTGCGGCGTTTGCGCTGCCCACAGCCGGCTGCGTTCTGGGGTTGACTGAATTTGGATCCCTTTTGGGCCTGCCTCAGCGACTTTAATCGTGTCCTTGACAGGGATCCCCGCGATGAGACCATCCACCTGCTGCAAAGCAGCACTACAGCGATCGAACAACTTAGGGGTAGCTAGGCAGCGGGCCCCATCGTGGATCAACACCCGCTCTACTGTTCCCAGGTTATAGAGATACTCAACCCCCCTGTAAACCGACTCCTGCCGCGTCGCCCCCCCTTGTAAAAGCTGCACCGGCGTGGACAGATCCATTGCCGCCAGGATCTGCTCGATGGCTGGCCAATCGCCGGGTTGGGAGAGAATGCCGATCCACTCGATGGAGCTGGCTCGATCCGCAGCCTGCAACGTCCAAGCCAAAATCGGCTGACCCAAGAGCGGCAGCAACAGCTTATTGACCGCAGCTCCCATTCGCTTGCCGCTGCCAGCCGCCGGGATCAGAAGGTGCATGGGATCCAAAAGCGCATTCAACCGGATCCCAGTGTACTGCTTGAGGTCAACAAGCCACAAAAGAGAGGGCCAGACCTGACCCCCTCTCTTGATTTTCAGTCCCGTGTCGCTCAGATCCGACAGCCTCCCGTCGAACCGAGCGCAACAGCTCAAGCTCCCTCCACCTCGGTGGCAGCAGTAACGAAGTCAGGGTAGGCTATGTTGCCGTGCTCGCCCACATCCAAACCGGCAATCTCTTCCTCGGCGCTGACGCGCAAGCCAACAGTTACCTTGAGGATTAAAAACAGGATTAGACAGGTGATGAAGGGCCAGAAGAAGAGAGCGAGAGCGCCTACCACCTGCACGCCGAACTGTGCCCAGGTAACCTCTGAATTGGCGTGAGCAAACCAAGGGATCCCTGCTGCCAACACCCCCCAGATACCACAGGTGCCATGCACGGAAACCGCGCCCACTGGGTCATCAATTTTCAGCGCCGTATCCAAAATCACCGCGGAGAGCACCACGAGGATTCCGGCCACCGAGCCAATGATCAAGGCCCCCAGCGGATGAACTGTATTGCAAGGGGCAGTGATGCCCACCAAGCCCGCCAGCACCCCGTTGGCGACAAAGGTCATATCCGGCTTGCCAAAATGAACCCAAGAGGTGAACATCGCCCCAATTGCTCCAGCCGAAGCTGCCAGCAGCGTATTCATGGCAATCCAGCCAATATCGACAGAGGCTGCAGTGGTGGAACCGGCATTAAACCCGATCCAGCCCAAGGCGAGGATAAACACCCCCAACATCCCCAGCGGCAGGTTGTGGCCAGGGATCGCCCGCGGCTCTCCATTAGGGCCGTACTTGCCAATGCGAGGGCCAAGCGCGATCGCACCTGCCAAGGCCGCAGCGCCCCCTACCAAATGCACCACCCCCGATCCAGCGAAATCAATGTAGCCCAGATTTTCCAGCCAGCCGGCTGTGCCGCCGTTGTAGTCGCCGAACAGCCCGTTCCAGGCCCAACCCCCAGAGATGGGGTAGATTAGCCCAGAAATAACGATGGAGTAGATCAAGTAGGCCAAGAACTTAGTGCGCTCTGCCATCGCTCCGGAAACAATGGTGGCGGCGGTAGCGGCAAACACCATCTGGAAGACAAAGAAAGTAAAGGGCCAGCCATCTGCCTCGTAAGCCTGCTGCCAGCCAAAAGCAAACCAGTCAGTGCCGAAGAAGCCAGCACTTTTGCCGAACATGAGGCCAAACCCGATGAACCAGAAGGCGCAACAGCCCATGCAGAAGTCCATCAAGTTCTTCATCATGATGTTGGCGGCATTCTTGGCGCGGGTAAAGCCCGTCTCCACCATGGCGAACCCTGCCTGCATGAAGAACACCAAGGCCGCCGACACGATCGTCCAAACAACGTCAGCGTGTTTCTGAACTTCCTCGGCCTCTTGAGCAAAGGCAGTTCCCTGGCCGAATAGAAAAACCAGCGCAGCCATTAGAGCGGCAGTCAGACTCCACTTGGCCGGTCGCCAAAGCCACTGGGGCACCTGGCTCTTGAGCTTTTGGATCATTGTCGTACTCATGCTTTTCGACTCACCTAAAGTGACAGTACTTCTCGCAACACATTACCCGAAAAGTAGGGCAAGAACACCTCATCAGATATACAGCAAAAGAGACATGAAGCAAACTCACACGAGGCTCAGGCCGGGCAACCCAAACCCTGAACGTGATCCCTTCTCATAGGGCATCTTGGTTGAGCTCGCCAGTGCGGATGCGGATGGTTTTTTCGACGGGGCTGATGAAAATCTTGCCGTCCCCAATTTCGCCGGTGCGAGCCGCTGCAATCAGCTTCTCCACCACCGTATCCACCAGGTCATCTTCGACCACGATCTCCACTTTCAGCTTTTGTAGGAACTCTACCGTGTACTCGGATCCCCGGTAACGCTCGGTTTGTCCCTTTTGCCGGCCAAAACCCCGTACTTCACTTACGGTCATGCCGACAATCCCGGCATTGACCAAAGCAATTTTGACCTCATCCAACTTGAATGGCCGGATTACGGCCTCGATTTTTTTCATCTGCCTCCTGCACCCTGAACAGTTCCGCTAATTTCTAACACTACCAACACCTGTGAATTGTAAAAACGGATACATTTTTTATCTCCTACTGAAGATGCTTACCACTCTGGGTTGGCTCCCGTCAAGACTGGAAGGTCAAGCTTAAGCTACCTTAACGGGAGGAAGTCCCCACTGGCGTCTCACCAGCATCTGTAAGCGGCTGAGGGCTAAGAGAGGCCAAGCTGGCTGTAATGAGCGCTACCGCAAGCCACCACAGCATTTGTACCTGGGGACGATACCAGATGGTATCCACCAAGCCGTGGGCCATCATGCCGGTGCAAGCGGCCAAGCCTGCTGCCACCCATAGACCCTGGGGATCCCGCAAGTTGAGCAAAGTTTTCCAGCATCTCCAGCCGTGATCCCAGAGCACCAAGAGGAACCAGGCGAAAGTTAAAGATCCGATGAAGCCAGTCTCTACGGTGAGCTGCAGCGGCACCGAATAGGCTCCAAGGGCGCTGAAGTTGCCTCGTTGGTAGAGGGGATAGACGCGGTTAAAGGCAACATTGCCGGGGCCGATCCCCAAGATGGGAAAGTCGCGGATCATCTCCAGCACCGCCGCCCAGACATTGAGGCGAAAGTTGTTGCTGGTATCCAACCGCCCCCAAAAAAGGCTCTGCACCCGCAGCCGCAGGGAGCGTACCGTCAGGATCCCGAGCAACAGAGCAGCCCCCCCTCCGCCCAACAGGGCCGGCAAGGCCCAACGCCGCCAGCGGGCTGGCAAATCGACAGAATGCCACTGTGCCAACAGCACGACCATCAGGGTGAGCATGGCCAGCCCCCCAATCCAGGCACCGCGACTGTAGGTGAGCAACAGGCAAATCAGGTTCACCGCCGTCGTAAACCCGGCCAGGAGTTTCGCTCCCCAACTGGGCCAAATCCAAGTGGCGGCCAGCCCTAGAGGAATGACCGGGATCAAGTAGCCCCCGTACAGATTTGGGTTGCGCAGATAGCTGTACACCCGCGTCAGACCTGCCAAGCCCGACTCCGGATCCACCCAGGTGGCCAGTTCTGCTGCCCCATAAAAGTATTGCCGCAGGCCGTAGACCCCCATCACCAAGCTGACCAAAAGCAGGGATCCAACGATCCCATCTCGGAATTGGGGTTTGCGCAGCAGACGATGCAACAACAGATAACCAGCCAGGTAGAGAGTCAACTTCAGCCAGCCATCCCGTGCTGCGTAGGCAACCGGAGAGAGAATCGTTGCCAAGGTGGCAATTCCCCAGAAAAGGCCCAGGGGCAGATGCAGCGGCAGCCCAATCGGCGTTTCCACCAAAGCGCACAGGCCCACCAGAGCGGCCATAGCCAGCAAAATCAGGCCCAGGATGCCGGTGGAGCTTTGCGCAGAGAAAATCCAGTAGAGCAGCACTAGCCCCAGGCCAATCCGGTCGGAAGTTTGAACCAATATGCTGCTCTTCCCCCAACTTTGCAGGGATCCCAATAGACGACCCAAAAGGCTTCCCTGCCACCAAGCCTTGATGGGAAAATCGCGCAGCAGAAAACCGTGCCACCGTTGCGTTGCTCGTTCCATAACCCTCCGGAGCCTGTTGGGCACAAGTTCATACGCCCCAAGTCACCTTCCGATTGCGTCGGTGGGACGAAGTTCTAGCTTATATCCCCAGAGGCAAGGAGACAACGAAGAAGAGCGCAACCTCTTATCGCGCCAGCCGGACAAAGTACCCCTCAACAAAAACAAAGAACCGGCTGACTCACAAGACTCTACAAGACAAAAGGCATCGAAGAGTTATCAAAGTTGGGTTTTCAATCTTAAGAACAAGTCTCTGTAAAAAGCAAAGAAGAACAGCAGGAAAAACTACAAAAAGCTCTATCTCAATCTTCAATCAAATGTTGGATTGCCGCAATCGAAGATCTCCTGACCTACCACAGACCGATTCTCAAAAGATTCTTCAGGCAACACAGGCTAACACTTGACCTTGAGATCCTCTTTCACCTTCGGCATTAGGAGAAGGGATTTGATCGCCTAAGCGGGATCCAGACCAACCTTCCTTGGCTCTAACTGCGTTCTGGGAATTGGAGTTGGAATAGTGAATCTGAATACGAGTAGGACGGCCCAGACCCAGGGCGGATCCCATGCAACGGGCTAAGATTTGCACCTTAAACTCAAACTCGCCAATGCCATCCATAATCTTTAACCCTGCAGTCTCTGCTCTTAATTCAACTGTAGGAGAAGGTCTACGAAACCTCTTCAGTGGGAATACAGAACTTTTTGAGCTGCGGAGACTTCTGGATTATGAAAGTTATGTAAAGATGCCTTTGTTTTCGCCAGACAGGGCGAGTACTTGACCTATTCTTAAACAACTTGAGTCAAGCTGGGCTCGGTATCTTCACCAAATTTTCGGGCTGGAGGCCCGCACCATAGCCGCAGGCTTGGTGTCGGGAGGAAAGCCCTCCTCCATATAGGTTTGCTGGTCAAGTCTGGATGAACTACAATAGGCCCATGAGCCAGACTGTCTCTGTACGTTGCAAGCTGATAGTCCCACAAGAGTTGCGTCAAGAGATTGACCGCACTTTGCAGGGCTTTGCGAATGCTTGCAACCAGATTCTCGACACCGCCAAACAAAAGAACTGCTGGAACACCGCCAAGCTGCACCA
>NZ_JBSSCC010000044.1:0-21415 GCF_054059455.1 Thermostichus sp. MS-CIW-23
TCTCGTTTTGACAAATTGGCCAGGAACTTCTTGAGTTTTCTCTATCTCGTCAGTGCTCTCTTTTGGCTCAAATGAAAGATCAACACAACCTAGCAAGTCTGCTGCTATCACTTCCGGACAGCCGCAACTATAGCCAATAAGGATTTGAGGGGTGGCTGGAGAGATACTGAATACCGAGTTTGAAGAGGACATCTGTGTTGATTCTGGACAATGTCCTGATTCAAAGGCCTACAGCCTGCTTTCGGGAACGGACGCTATCTTACCTGGCTAGCGTCTCATTGTTGTTTGAATTGACCATCAACTGCCTCCCAAACCCTCTGCGCCGCTCAACCCTCATCCCCTGCCCCTCTCCCAGAGGGAGAAGGGAGTAGCAAGGATAAGGGCAACCTAACTCAAATCCGCTGCCACCCGGTGGGCGCAGGCAAAGCCGGAGAAGGCAACGGCATTGAGCCCTTGGCCGGGGAAGGTGCTATCCCCCACGCAGTACAAGTTGGGGATGGCGGTGCGATTGAAGGGCATGCCCAGCAAGCCCCAGGGATCCCGGCTGGGGATAGGCCCATAGGTGCCGTTGCTGCGGCTCAAAAAGCGGCGGTGGGTGCGGGGGGTGCCTATCTCCTTCAGTTCAATGTGGGATCCCAGTTGGGGCCAAAGGGCCTCCAGGCGGCGGATGAGGCGGTCGGCGGCTTGCTGTTTTTGGATCTGGTACTGGCTTGGGTTCAACCCTTGCCAGGTGGACATCCAACTGGGGGTAAAGGCATGAACAATGTGGCGGCCCGGGGGAGCCAGGTCGGGATCCAACAGGGTGGGGACGGAGACGAAAAGGGTGCCCTGCTCAGCCTCCATCTGATCCCAGTCTTCCAGGAGAATGTGGTGACAATGGCATTCGCCGGCCAGGGCCTCGGCCCGCACCCCCAGGTGCAAGCTTAAAAAGCTAGGGGATTGCTGGTAGCGTTTTTGCCACTGCCGCTCCGCCCTGGGCAGGGATCCCGGCCATAGGCGCTCAAAGGTGTCCCAGCGGGTGGCATTGGAAATGATCGTGCGGGCAAAGAGCTTTTCCCCGCTGGCCAGCTCTACACCCACCGCCCGACCTCTTTCTTCCAGGATCCGCCGCACGGACGCTTTGTAGCGGATCTGCCCGCCATGGGCCTCTAGTCCCTGGGCCAGCTTTTGGGCGATCTGCCCCACCCCCCCTTTGGGATAGTTAATACCGCCGTAGTGTCGGTCACAAAACACCATCCCGGCATTGATGATGGGCGTGCGATCCGCCGGCACCACCGACCAGCAGTAGCACTCCATATCCACAAAGCGCAGCAAATCCGGATCCCGCAGACAGCGCCGCGCTACCTGGCCCACATTCACCGGCAAATAGCGCGCCAAGGTCAGGCAGCCGAGGGGATTGCCCACAAAAGACCGAAACAGATAGCCCCACTCCTCCAGCGAGAGCAGCTCCATGGCATTGAGGCTGTTGAAGATGGGCCACAGGCTGTCGTAGAACCGGCGAATGCCGGCGGCTTCCTGGGGAAAGTAGCCGGATAGCTCCTGCAAAAACTGCTCGTAATCCCGGTGTACTCGGGGATTCAGCCCCTTGGGCAGGTGGTAGGCAATCTGCACCGGATCGGGGATGGACTCCAGGGATTGGCCCACGGCTGCCAAGGCGCGGGTCAGCAAGTTAGTGGTGCCTTGGGTGCCCAATCCAAAGATCATGGAAGCGCCCACGTCAAAGCGGTAGATCCCGTTGCCTAAGGGATCCGGACGCTCAAAGTAGCCGGCACTGCCCCCTGGAATGAGGTATTTTTCCAGCACCAGCACACGGTATCCTTTGGCAGCCAACTGGCTGGCCGCGACCAATCCCCCGATCCCAGCACCGATGACGATGGCATCCCAAGCAGGGGAAGGGGTGTACAGAGCCTGCAAGAGGGTCTGAGAAGGCAAAGTTGAGGTCAAGGGATCCCTCTGGAAACTCAAACGCAAGATCAGTATCTTTACCGTACCAGAGGTTCTAGGGTTTCCCCATGAGTTGAGCTCCCCTGGGAATGAGTTTGCCCAGATCTGCAAGATCCCCAAATAGAGATTGTGGCGCGGGCTACGGAACCGAATTCACGAATTTGCTATACAGAATCCGGTCACACGACACAGATGGTTTTGCCATGTTGGTGACCCAGCATCCTGTCTTTCGGCGCTTTTGGTACCCGGTGATGCCCCTCAGCCTATTGGAGCAGGGATCCCCGCAACCTTTCGAGCTGCTGGGGGAAAAGATCGTCCTTTGGCTGGACAAAGCCGGACAGCCCCAGGCAGCCGCAGATCGCTGCTGTCATCGGTCGGCGCAATTGTCCAAGGGAATCGTCTGTGATGACCATATCCGCTGCCCCTACCATGGGTGGGAGTTCGATGGCACGGGAGCCTGTGTCAAGGTGCCGCAACTGCCGGATCAGGCCCGCATCCCAGAGAGCTACCGCATTCCCGCCTATCTCTGCCAGGCCCGCTATGGCTATGCTTGGGTGTGCTTGCATCCCCAGCCTCTACGGGGGATCCCGGTCATCCCAGAAGCCGAGGATCCCAGTTACCGGCTCATCCACGAGTTCTACGAACGCTGGGAATGTGCCAGCTTGCGCATCTGCGAGAACGAGTTCGATGCCGCCCACATCAGCTTTGTACACCAGAACACCTTTGGCAGTATGGAAGACTTGGTACCCAGCCACTTCGAGGTCGAGGAGCTGGACTACGGGATCCGCACCCGCACAGTGCTCGGTGTAGCCAACCCAGAGCTACAACAAAAAAACCTGGGCATTGCTGCCGCCAAAACCGAGCGCACCACCACTTCCACCTGGCATTTGCCCTTCACCAACCACCTTCACATCCGCTACCCCAATGGCCGCAGCCATGTCATCGTCAACATCCCCACCCCCATCAACGACCGAGCCTCCCAAGTGGTGCAGTTTTGTTTGCGCAACGACACCGAAGCCGATACCCCAGCCGCCGAGGTTATCCGCTTTGACCGGGCTGTAACTTTGGAAGACAAAGCCATTTTGGAGACCACGGATCCCGACGTGCCCCTCACCCTCAGCGCCGAGCAGCACATGCTCACCGATAAGCCCGGGATCCTGATGCGCAAGCAACTGGCGGCTTTGCTCAAGGCCCACAGCAGCTCCTCAAACCAGATTTTCTAGGCTGCGGGTGCCAACGTAGCGGCTGTAGGCGTAGATCAACCCCAGGGTGAGGCCGGTAACCAAAAAGCTGAGGGCCGCCCCGAAAGGATAGTCCAGGCTGGAGCCAAACTGCAACTGAATCACATTCCCGATCAACAGCGTTTTGCTGCCCCCCAACAGATCCGGCACTACGAACATGCCGAAAGCCGGGATCCCCACCAGAATGAGGCCCGCCGCCAGTCCAGGCAAGGTCTGGGGCAGAAGCACCCACCAAAAGACCTGCCAACCCTTGGCATAGAGATCCCGTGCCGCTTCCGCCAGCCGCCAATCGATGCGCTCCACCGCCGTGTACAGGGGCAAGACCATGTAGGGCAAAAACGTATAGACCATGCCCAGGTAAACCGCCAGCCAACTGGGATACAGAGCCGTTTGCGGTGGGATCCAGCCCAGCCAGGCCGCCAAGCGAGCCGGCCACCCTTCCGGGGCCAGCACCACCATCCAGGCATAGGTGCGGATCACCAGGTTCGTCCAAAAGGGCACCACCACCAAGGTGAGCAACAGATCCCGTTGTCGGGGTGGGTGGGCGGCAATGAAAAAAGCCAACGGGTAGGCCAGCAGCACGCAAAAAAAGGTGGTTACCCCCGCCACCAGCAGGCTGCGGCCCAAGATCTGCCAGTAGATGGGCGTCCATCCTAGGGGGCCAAAGCCGAGAATGCGCAGATAGTTCTCCAGGGTCAGGGGCAGTTGAACCTGGCCAAACTCCCCACGGCTGAGAAAGCTGCACACCAACAGCAACAGCCCCGGCAGCACCAGAAAAAACATCACCCACAGCACCCCTGGCCCAGCAAAAATTAGGCTGCGCCCCAACTCCTGCCAAGGGGTGAGCAGCTCCCCAAATCGCACCTGGGCTTGGCCAGGGATCCACTTGCCCACAGGAGATGGCAGCTTCAACATCCAATCTCCTCCTGACGGGGATCCGGTCGCAAACGGATTAGGCTTTTCGGGGGTAGGTGGGCCACCAGCGCTGCGCCGATCTCAAACCCTGCATCCTCAATATCGGTGTTGAGGGCCGTGGCCTTGAGCTGCTGACCTTGGTTTGTCCGCAACAGGTATTGGTTCTCAGCCCCAGTGTAGATGAGGTTTTCCACCCGCACCGGCACCTGGTTGGGCAGCAGATCCCAGCCGCTGCGAGAGAGCTGGATCTTTTCCGGGCGAATAGCCAATTGCACCGGTTCCGAGCTGGCCGGGATCCCCAAGACCTTCAGCTTTCCCAAGGGCGTATCCACACAGTCCGTCCCACAGGCGATCCCCTCGATCAGGTTGCTGGCCCCTAAAAAGTCGGCTACGAAGGCCGTCGCCGGGCGCTCGTACACCTCATCGATAAGGCCCACTTGCTCAATGCGCCCCGCCCGCATCACCGCCACCCGGTCGCTGGTCACCAAAGCCTCTTCTTGGTCGTGGGTAACGAAAATAAAGGTCATGCCCAGGCGGCGCTGCAACTCGCACAACTGCACCTGAAGCTGCTTGCGCAACTTGGCATCCAACGCCGACAGCGGCTCATCCAACAAGAGCACTTCCGGCTCGTTCACCAAAGCCCGAGCCAAGGCCACCCGCTGCTGCTGTCCCCCCGACAGCTCATGGGGCTTCCGCTTGGCCAGAGCTGTAATCTCCACCAATTCCATAGCAGCCGCTACCCGCTTGCGCAGAGCTTCTCCCCGCACACCCCGCATGCGCAGGCCGAAGGCGATGTTGTCCTCCACCGTCATAAAAGGGAAAAGGGCATAGCTCTGAAACACCGTGTTGACGTTGCGCTTGTGGGCGGGCAGGTGGCCCACCGGGCGACCTCGAATCACCACTTCCCCAGCATCGGCCATCTCCAGGCCGGCCAGGATGCGCAGCAGAGTGGTCTTGCCGCAGCCGGAAGGGCCCAGCAGGCCGAAAAACTCCCCCCGCCGAATGTTCAGCTCAATGCCATTGAGGGCCACAAAATCGCCAAAACGCTTGTAGAGGCCGGTTACTTCCACATCCCAGTCGGGATCCCGGAGGGTAGAAATACTGGAGATGACACCCGCGATCACAGTTGACAGCGCTGACAAACCTATCGAACCCAGTATGCAGGTCTCCGGGAAGATTGCAGTTGTCCTCCACACCCGGGGCACAAGTTCCAGGCCAAGCCCTGCAACCGGGGATCCCTGCCCACAGCCCTTCAAGATAGCAAGTCAAGATAGCAAATGTGGGGAACATTGTCGCCACGCCACCCCTGGGCAAACAGTAGCCAGAGATACCGGCTTGAGGAACAGTCTAATTCAGGATTGGAGGGGATTTTTCTTTGATTGAATGGGTCTTTTGCAAGGGATCCCTGGCCGTGCCCGTTCACACCCTCAAAGCCACTCCCCATACCGTCCACTTGGGCGGCTTTTCTTCCCAACTGCCCCCGGCCTTGTATGTGCAATCGGGCGATGTGGTGCAGGTGGAAACCTACTCGGGGTTCGCCCACTACGGCAAAGCGCCGGACCGTTTCTTCACGCCCGAATTCCTCGAAATTTGCCAAACCTTGCCTGCCGAGCGCCGAGTGGGGCCGGGCCCCCATCTGTTGACCGGGCCGATCTACGTTGAGGGAGCTGAACCTGGAGATGTGCTGGAAGTGCGCTTGCAAGCGATCACCCCCCGCTTGCCCATCGGTTTCAATGCCATCCGTCCCGGATGGGGGGCTTTGCCCGGAGAATTTGATCAGCCGCGACTGCGCTTCATCGACCTAGATATAGACCAGGGGGTAGCGGAATTTCCTCCCGGCAGCGGCATCCGCGTCCCCATTCGCCCCTTCTTTGGCATCTTGGGGGTGGCGACCGAGGAAACCAGCCGCAGCTCTATCCCCCCCGGCAACTATGGTGGCAACATCGACAACCGCCAATTGCAGGCGGGATCCCGAGTTTTTTTGCCGGTCTTTGTGCCCGGTGCCCTTTTTTCGGTGGGGGATGGCCACTCCGCTCAAGGGGACGGAGAAGTTGATGTAACGGCCATTGAAACTTCCATGAATGGCACTTTGCAGTTGATCCTGCGCAAAGATCTGCCGCTCGAGGCACCGCTGGCGGAAACCCCGACCGATTTCATTACCATGGGCTTTGCCGAGGATCTGGATGCGGCCTTTGAGCTTGCCCTAAGGCGGATGATCGATTTTCTGCATCGGTTTGTCGGCATTGGGCGAGAGGAAGCCTATGTGCTTTGCAGCATTGCTGTCCACTTCCACATCACGCAGGTGGTGAACAGCCCCATGAAAGGTGTGCATGGGTTGCTGCCAAAACAGATCCTGCCCCGCCCTACTCTGATCTAATCGGATCTAATCGCGTCAGCGGGGCGGAGTCCTTACTGCTCCCATTACTGCTCCCAATTAAGTATCGGCGATGGGATCCGCAGGTGTCGCGGGCTCCTGCATTGGCCAGACCCAATCCGTGAGGTCTTGAGAGGGGATCCCTTCCGGTAGCAGCCCATGGCAGCGGGAGCGAAACAGACAACTGTTGCAGCGCTCAGTGTGGGGGGTCATGGGAAAGTCTTGCGCCTCCAGTTGCCGCAGGTGGTTCAGAGTGGCTCTTAGGTGGGCCAGGTCTTGCTCATAGGCGGCGGCGCTGTAATACCGGTGGAAGGGCTGCTGCGGATGTTGCACATACCAAAAGGTCAGTTGCACCTGCTCCGGCTCAAAAGGGCCTTCCAGGGGCAGCTGCTGGGCCACCTCGCAGAGCAGCAGAGGGTAAAGGCGCACCTGCCAGTCTTGGGCCAACTGTTCATCGCGAGGACGTTGACGCTCAGTTTTCCAGTCCAGGATGTGCAGGGATCCGGGGACAATCACCAGCCGATCCAAACGGGCTATCAACTTAAAGCCCTCAATCCGTTGCCACAGGGGCAACTCCGCCAACACCCGTCCCTGGGGATGGGCATGGGGACTGGCCAAAAACACCTGCCACCACTGCTGCACCCCTTCATCCAGGCCGGACAAACGCGGCTCCACCTGCCGCCCGCGGCTGTGCCACTCCACCAAACGGTGAAACTGCCGTCCGCGCCTCTGCTCCAGCTCGTGCTCAAAAACACTGGCAGCGGGCCAGATCAACCGCTCCAGGTACACATAGCGAAACAGGCGGGGGCAATGGTCCAGCAGGGCCAGTGAAGAGGCGGAGAGGTTGACCTGCTCAAGACTCAACCTCTCCAGAGAAGGGGCAGAGCCTGGTCGCGAAGCAGGCGTAGCCTCAAAGGGGGCAATCGGGATCCCAGACATGGGCAAGTTCTGGCGAGGGTGGGATAGTTCAACTGTTCGCGCTAGCAGGACGGAGTCCTTTCCGCCAACCCCATCCGCTTTTCCGACATAGAGCCTGGCCCGGAAGGGAGCTGGATTGCCGTTGGCCCTTAGAAGACAGAATCCCTGCCTGGACAGCCAGACCCGGAACCGCCTGTGGTTGGGCTAGGTTCCTACCGGGCTTGCCCAGACCCAGATGGCGACCATCCCATCCCAGAGCAACAGAAGCAGAGCAAAACATCCTAGGAGCCCGTACATCCAAGGCTGAACGTAGGGGCGCAGCCCGCCAATCTCCAGTTGAGCGTGCCGTCGAATCTCAGCCAACAGCTGCTTGAACCTGGTCACCCGCATCGGCAAAAGTACGCGATCCCCCCCTCGGCTGACCAAGTAATACACCATACCACCCTGGCTGGTGGAGCGGGGCTCAATGCGCTCGATATCGGCCCACCGGATCTGCCACTCCTGCCGCACAAAAGGCGGCACCCAACTGGGGTAGGTGGCCTGCATGCCCTCTTCGTCCAACTGAATCTGCTGGCTCAGGGATCCCAGGACTACCCCCCATCCCAGCAGCAGAGCAATCCAAAGGGATCCCAGCTCAAGAGGTGTTGCCTGTTGCCGAGCCAGCAGGATGGGTAGGGGCAGAACCAGTCCCCAGTACAGAGCCTGCACAGCGTAGCGAATTAGGGGGGAGATGGGGAAGGTCATCGTCGGCAAGATGAGGCTGGCTTTATCAAACTTAAGATAGCGCTAGATAGCGCTTAAAAAGGCACCTCCTCCTCCAAGGACTCCGTCCCGCTGAGGCGAACGGCAAGCTGAGAAGACTGCTCACGCCGGTAGGACGGATTCCTTACTGCATTGGGAAAGTCTACGGGATGAGGACTCCGCCCCGCTGACGCGGACGGCTCTGCTCCTGTTGGCGAGCCGTAGGTCTCACCGGAGAGCAGGTCAGGGGATCCCTCGGCTTCTATAGCCTCTATTGAGGAGAGCTCTTCCGTGGATCCCGTCACGTCAGACCCCAACACCCCTTCCAAATCCACCAAGCTGCCGTTGAAGTGGTCGGCAAAACGGCGGGCAATCTCCGCCAGCTCCTGGGTTAGCTCGAAGGACTGCCCACCGTGCAGGGTGTCGCGGCGCTCTGCACGACTTGGAGAATCGGTCGCGACAGCGGTGCGGAGCACTTTGTTCGCACCGGCGGGAGAAAGTCCTTGGGTTGCCAAGCCGGCCACCTTGGGGCCACCCATAGGATTGTCCCGCTCAGGCTCTGGCGAAGGTGGGCTGGAGTCAGAAGGGGAATGTTGCTGTCGCCGGGCAAGGCCGTGGCTCTGCGGTTCTGCTCTGGGCTCCCTTGAGGAAGCACGACTGTTGGTGCTATCGCTCTGCAACCCCGGCGTGGTGACAGGATCTGGGGGGGCGGGGGGCAGGTCTGTTTCTCGGCTGAGCAGTGCCGAGGACTCCGCACCGCTGACGCGAATGGAAACATCCGGCCCCCGCTGCACAATCAAGTTGAGCTGCACAGGGCGCTGCAGCAGGTTGTGGAGCACCGACCGCAGTTCGGCTTCTTTGCTGCGCACTTTTTCCACCAGACCCTTGCTGGGAAAGGCGAGGGTAATTGCTTCAGGAGTCTCTTGGTGCAGGTGGCCGGATCCCATCAGAGCCTTGGTGAGGGGAGAGAGGCGCTTGAGGAACTCGTCCCAGTGGGGGCGCAGCAGCTTGACTGTGGCAGCGTCCCTTGCCGGTTCTCTGGGCTGCTCCGAGGACTCCGTCCGAGTAGCGCGATCTGCCTTCTGGCTCGACGCAACAGCAGGGGAGGCTGAAGGCCCAACAGTTAATTCATCTATCTCACCAACAGTTGATGGGCTTGATGGGCTGATGGTCGCAGCAGGGGCCGGAGGGGCTGTCCCGTCCGGGGGAGTTCTCTGGGGTGCAGGAGATAGGTCAAGGGCTGGGAAAGGACTCCGTTCCGCTGAATCCTCAGCCACCATGCTTGGGCGCAGCTGGCCCAGCAGATCCACTAGGGCAATTTCCAACCACAGTTGGGGCTGTCCGCTTTGACGAATTTGCGGCTCACACTGGCGCAGATGGCTCTGGGCTGCCAGCAGCATCTCCACCGAGTAGCGAGGGGCCCGTTGCTGCAGGGCTGCCCAGGTGGAGTCCGTTACAGCCACCAACTCCCGTTGCTGGGGGGCTGTCTTGACCAGCAGCAGATCCCGGTAAAGGGCCACCAAGTTCTGCAACAGGGCTAAGGGCTCTTTGCCCCGCTCCAACAATTGCCGAGTTTGGCTGAGCACCGCCTGCACATCCTGAGCCAGCAGCGCATCCATCAGAGCCAAAAGCTGCTGTTCCGGGATCCCGCCCACCAAGTCCCAAACCGCCTCCGGGGTGATGGATCCTTCCAAGAGGCTGAGCTGGTCCAGCAGGCGTTCGGCGTCCCTCAGGCCCCCTTGGGAAAGTTGGGCCACCAGTTGCAGCGCCTCCGGCGTGATAGGGATCCCTTCTTGGGCGGCGATCTTGCCCAGGTGGGCCACCATGTCGTCGAGGGGGATGCGGCGGAAATCGAAGCGCTGACAGCGGGAAACAATGGTGGGCAAAACCCGCTGCGGGTCAGTGGTGGCCAGGACAAATACCACGCGGGGGGGCGGCTCTTCAAGAGTTTTCAGCAAGGCGTTGAAGGCCGCATTGCTGAGCATGTGGCACTCGTCGATGACATAGACTTTGTAGCGGCTGTTCACCGGGGCAAACTGGGCCCGCTCGATCAGCTCGCGGATGTTGTCTACGCCGGTGTTGCTGGCCGCGTCAATCTCGAGAACATCCAGGGAGGCTCCCGCAGTGATGGCGCGGCATTGGCTGCACGCCTGGCAGGGATCCGGCGTCGGCCCCTGTTCACAATTCAAAGACTTGGCCAAGATGCGGGCGCTGGAGGTTTTTCCCGTGCCCCGCGGCCCGCAGAACAAATAGGCAGGCGCCACCCGCCCCAGCCGGATGGCATTGGCCAGCGTTTGCACCACCGCTCCTTGGCCGACCACATCGGCAAAGCGCTGCGGGCGGTATTTTAAATGCAGGGGTTCATAGTTGCCAGCGGTGGCCATTTCCGGGATCTCCAAGCAAGCAGCGCCCCAACCGGAACCGCGCAAGAGCTCTGCTCTGCTGACGCGATCCCACCGGGGCTCCCCTATTCTGGCTTCTCGATGGCGGGATCCCTCCTTGCCCATCAAGAGCAGGGCTGGACACCAGGGGGGGAGACCGGCAGAGCTTTTGTGCTCCGCTCCGCTGAGGACTTGGGATCCCGGCGACGCAGAGAGGGAAGCTGGGGCAGTTGCACTCTCCAGCCGGGCGAGTCGAGCTGATCTATGTGCTGCACGCGGTAGCTGAGCTGATACACCTCCTTCCTGAGCTGGCGATTCTCGGCCTGGATGGCGGCGATGCGCTGGCGGATGGGCTGCAGGCGGGCTTGCAGCTTGCGCCGGTAGAGCTCTGGCAACTCTTGAATCATCTGCTCCAGCAACTGCTTCTCTTGGTAAAGCTGCTCAATCTCCGCCTCATAGCTGCGAATTTGTCGGTGTTGCTTTTCTTGGCGCAGCTCCAGAAGGTCTATCTGGCCCTGCAAGATGCGATTGCGCTCTCGCAAAAGCTGGATTTCCCGCTCCCGCGCGGCCAGAGCTTGAGCAAACTCCGTCTCGCCAACGCAGCCTGCTTCCTGCATCGTTTCTCCCTCAACCCACCCGTACATGGCTACCCTCCGTCCCACCGGGGCGTAGGGGATCCCCTATCCGTCACTGTATCCGGCCTGCCGAGGTGAGGCAAATGGCCTCTCTAACGCCAAAGCCTGCTTCACCTGGGCTTCCAGCTCGGCCAGGGATCCGGAGTTGTCCAGCACCACGTCTGCACGGCGCACTTTTTCCGCCAAAGGCCACTGGCTGGCAATGCGAGCTTCGATTTCTTCCGGCGTCAGGGGATCCCGGCGGGCAAGGCGTTGCCGCTGCTGCTCTGGGGTGCAAGTCACCACCCAAATCTCGCTGGCCCAATTTTCCATGTGGGCTTCAAACAGCAACGGGATCATCAGACAAACGGTTTGAGATCCCTGGGCAGAGGAAAACCCTGGCCCGCTGTTCTTTTGGGAACCAGGCCCTTCCTCAAGCAACACGCCATGCGCCTCAGAGCTCTGCTCCGCTAACCCGAACAGAAAATCTTG
The DNA here is from genome assembly GCF_054059455.1 of Thermostichus sp. MS-CIW-23. NCBI lineage: Bacteria > Bacillati > Cyanobacteriota > Cyanophyceae > Thermostichales > Thermostichaceae > Thermostichus > Thermostichus sp. MS-CIW-23. The sequence goes on from NZ_JBSSCC010000044.1 coordinate 11,621, forward strand.
CAGTTGAGCTTTAACAAAAGGGTGGATCTGGGCCTCTAGCCAAGCCCGCTCGGCAGCATCGGCAAACACGATCTGGCCCAACTGCCGGCGATCCAGATCCCCGGAGGGTGTTTGGATGGCCTTCCCATAGCGTTCCAGTACCCGCTCGCGAATGGGGGATCCCACCGCCAAGGCCTGGCGGGCCATTTGATCGGCATCGGCTACTGGGATCCCGTGCTGCTCCAAGATGCGGGCGACCGTGGATTTGCCCGTGCCCACTCCGCCTGTCAGGCCGATGATTCGCATAGCTGTCGTGGTTACGGTTTAGCTTGCTGGGGTAGAGGGGCGCTGCCAGGGTAAAGCCAGTTGAAGGTTTTTCTTCAAGGGGAGGCCGTTTTTGCAGCCAGCGGAGAAGAACGGTGCTCTGCCGCAGCCGGCAAAGGAGAGCTGGGCGGCAGCAGGCTATACTCAAAGCCCTCCACCAAGGCCCGACAGGAGGCTTCGATGATGTTGGTGGAAACCCCCACCGTGGTCCAGCGGCGGTGACCGTCGCTGAACTCCACCAGCACCCGCGTTTTGGCCGAGGTGCCGGCCCGCCCGTCCAAAATGCGCACCTTGTAATCAGACAGGTGAATCGCCTCCAGTTGGGGATAGAACTCCAGCAGCGCTTTGCGTAGCGCCCCATCCAGAGCAGCCACCGGCCCATTGCCTTCCGCCGCCGTCACTCGAGTTTGCCCCTGCACCGCTATCTTCACCGCCGCCAAAGATTGCACATCCGTTGCTTCGCCACTGGGATCCCGGTCTTTGCTGTTCCAATCGGAGCGTGTGGTGGTCGTCACGTTGAAGCTGAGCACCTCAAAAGGATGGGAGCGTTGTCCCAGCAAGCCCCGCACCAACAGCTCAAAGCTGGCCTCAGCAGCCTCAAACTGATAGCCCTGCAGCTCCAAAGTTTTCAGCCGCTCCAAAATCAAGCGCGCCTGTGGATCCGACTTGTCCAGCCGGATCCCGAATCCGGCCATTTTGTGGAGAATGTTGCTCAGCCCCGCCTGTTCTGAGACCACGATGCGGCGACAGTTGCCCACTTGCTCGGGGGCGATGTGCTCGTAGGTGAGAGGGTTTTTCTGAACGGCGCTGACGTGGATCCCACCCTTGTGGGCAAAGGCCGATAGGCCCACAAACGGAGCATGGTCATCCGGGGCCAAATTGACCACCTCGCTGATGGAGCGGGAGATCTCCGTCAGGTGCTTCAGCTTCTCTTGCGGCAGACAGCGATAGCCCAGCTTCAGTTGCAAGTTGGGAATGACGCTGCACAGGTCGGCATTGCCGCAGCGTTCCCCATAGCCGTTGATGGTGCCCTGCACCATGCGCGCCCCTGCCTGCACCGCCGCCAGGGCATTGGCCACAGCAGTGCCGGAGTCGTTGTGGGTGTGGATCCCTAGGGGCAAGTGCTGCAGGTGATGGGATTCTGCCAAGACAGCTGCCGTGATCGCCGCAATCTCGTGGGGCAGGGATCCGCCATTGGTATCGCAGAGAACCAGCCACTCCGCCCCCGCCGCCGCCGCTGCCGCTAGGGTTTGCAGGGCATAGTCGGGGTTGTGGCGATAGGCATCGAACCAGTGCTCGGCATCGTAGATGACCCGCCGCCCCTGGGATCGCAGATAGGCAATGGTGTCGCGGATCATGGCCAGGTTTTCCTGCAGCGTGGTGCCCAGACCTTCGGTAACATGCAGATCCCAAGACTTGCCGAAGACGGTTATATAGCGGGTGCCCGCCGCCAAAATGGCCTGCAGCATGGGATCGTCTGCCGCCCGCCGCCCCGGCTTGCGGGTAGAACAAAAAGCCACCAGCTCGGCTTGCTCTAGGGGCTCTTCCCGCATCTGCCAGAAAAACTGCACATCCTTGGGATTGGCTCCTGGCCAGCCCCCTTCAATAAACGGGATCCCCAGCCGATCCAGCAGCTTGGCAATCTGTAACTTGTCTTGCACCGACAGCGATAGACCCTCTCGCTGGGCCCCATCCCGCAGTGTGGTGTCGTAGAGAGTGATGGTGGCTGAGCAACCCAGATCAATCTTCATATCGCATCAGTTTCTTGTAAAAGGCGGTGGAGAAATCCGGCTGTTGTCCGCGCTGCACCAAAGAGACGACATCAATCAGATAATCCACAAACTCGTAGTTGGCGATGGAGAGCTGATAGGTGAGATCTGCATCCTGAGCAAAGATCACCTGAGCCACCGTCAGATCCGAAGGCAACGGGGACGTATGCCAACTGGCCAAGAAGCGGACAGGCTCTTCCCCCTCGATGGCCCTCTGCCCTTCCAGGCTGGCTTTCTTGTAGAGGCCCACCGCGAGGGCTAGGTACTGTCGGCGGGCAACGGCGTAATAGGGCTGATAAACGGCCACTTCTGGCGGGCTGGCGGGTTCAAGTTGCAAAGCCATGGTGCGCTAGGAGAGGGGTACCGCTTTTTCTAAGTTTCATGAAGTTCTGCAAGATAGGTGGGATCCCTATAACCAAGTAGATATCTCTGCATTGGCTGTAGCAAGTGTCGCCGGAAAAAGCTGTGAGGTCAATTGCGGCAGAGAACCCAGAAAAAATTATAAGGGGCCACTGCAACCCATCTTATTCAGCGTATCGCGAAGCGGTGCGGTTCCCGGTAGGGTGCCGGAGGCATAGCACCATCGCGACAGCAGGTCAGCGGACTACGGATAGATTGCCTAATTGTCTACTTTTCCTTGAGGGATCCCGCATCCCAAGCTGGAGGGAAGCGTTGGAAAGTCGGGGATCTCTGGGAAAGAATAGAAAAGGACGGATCCCTGCCCCTGATAGCAACCGGCTCTTCTCCTGCCGGCAATAGCGAGATGGCATCCTTGCCTGGTTATCCAAACGCTTGGCATCTTCTGTCTTCATGAGCACAGCCCAAGGCCCAACCGCCTCTCGTCCCGACCCTCTCCCCCCCGGAGAGGGAGGAACAACGGCCAACCCCCTGCTGGAGTGGGATCCCGTCCTGCAGCGCAAGTTCCAGCAGCTTGTCCAGATCTTCGCCGAGATGGAGCAGGTCTTGGTGGCCTACTCTGGGGGGGTTGATAGCAGCCTGGTGGCCAAGTTGGCCTGCGATCAGCTGGGGGAGCGGGCCCTGGCTGTCACCGCTGCTTCTCCTTCGCTGCTGCCGGAAGATTTGGAGGAGGCAATTCAGCAGGCTCGGCAAATCGGGATCCGCCATCAGATCGTCGAAACCCACGAGCTGGAGGATCCGAGCTACGCTGCCAACCCTGTTAACCGGTGTTACTTCTGCAAAAGCCACTTGCACGATACCTTGCGCCTGTTGGCCCAAGCCCAGGGATATAACCATGTGGTGGATGGCCTCAATGCCGACGATCTTGCCGATTACCGACCGGGGACACAGGCAGCTCGGGAGCGCGGCGTGCGTTCCCCTTTGGCGGAGGTGGGGATGAGCAAGCTGGAGGTGCGGCAATTGTCTCGCCACCTGGGGCTGTCTTGGTGGGATAAACCGGCCCAACCCTGCCTCAGCTCTCGCTTTCCCTACGGGGAGGCAATCACCCCTGAGAAGCTGCGTCGGGTGGGAGCGGCGGAGCGCTACTTGCGCAGCTTGGGTTGGCGGCAGGTCAGGGTGCGCTCGGAGAAGGACACCGCCCGCATCGAACTTCCTCCGGATCAGATCGTGGAGTTTGTGCAGAAAACCAATCTGGAAGCGCTGGTCAAGGCCCTGCAATCCTTCGGCTATCTCTATGTCAGTCTCGATTTGGAGGGCTACCGCAGCGGCAAGCTCAACCGAGTCCTCAACCTTTCCCAGTTGGCCACAAGCTAGCGGGCTGGGGAAGCCGTAGGGGATCTGTGTTGAAGTTTTGCGCCGGGTGATTATGAGAGGGTTGCGGTTGCTCTGGCTCTGCTTGGGGGTGCTGGGGTTGGCAGTTGCCGGCCCTGCTGCGGCTCAGGTGGAGTCCCAGAAGAAGGGGGTCGCCCAGCCCATAAGTACGACCGACCTCGGCGCCCTTGCCGACCGAACGTTACGGCTGCGTTCTGATCGGCAAACCTTCGACCAACGGGCGGAAGTTTTCCAGGCGGAAGGCAATGTGGAGATGCGGCTGGGTCGCTCTGTGTTGCGGGCGGATCGCCTGCGCATTGAGCTGCGACAGCGGCGGGCTGTGGCCGAGGGCAATGTTTCTATTCAACTGGATCGGCAGCGCATTCAGGGATCCCGCCTAGAATACGACTTTGAGCAAGAGCGGGGATTTTTGGAAGAGGCCTTCGGGCAGGTGGATATTGGCCAGTTGCAGGCCAGTGGATCCCCGGCAGCCGCTTTGGCGCCAGAGCGGCTGGTGCGCTTTCGTGCCGTTCGCATCCGCTTCGATGCCACCACCTGGGAAGGAGAACAGGTGCGGCTGACCAACGACCCGCTGGATCCGCCGGAGTTGGAGATTCGCAGCCCACGGGTGACCTCCACCCTGCAAGCCGATGGCTCCAGCCTTTTGATTGCCGAGGCCGGCCAACTGGCCTTCGACCAGGTCTTGTTTCTGCCTCTGCCCATTCGGTTGCGCTTCGGCTCATTAAACCGTCAGCCTCCGGTCAGCATCTTCTACGATGATTTCGACAGGGAAGAATTGCGGCGCGGCTTGATCCTCCAGTCCAACATCGAGCTGCTGCGGGATCCCAACGTGAGCTTGGTGCTCTCCCCGCAACTGTATCCACAACGTCTTTGGGGCAGTGAGCAGGGCCTTTTGGATGGGATCGGGCTGCGGGCCGATTTTCGTTGGCGGCAACCGGAAGCCAACGCTCAAACCTCGCTGTTTGCCGAGCTGCGGGGGATCGTCTTCCAGGAGTTTGCTCAGCGCTTGCGAGCCCAGGTCGAACACCGCATCACCACCGGCGATGGCGGAGAAGTCGCCTACACCTACGCCTATCGGGAACGCTTCTTCAGCGGTCGCCTGGGGTTTCAAATTGTGGAAAACCGCCTCGGTGCCAGCTACCGCTCACCCACCCTGCGCCTAGGGAATACCGGCTTGGATCTCAGCTACCGCATAGCCGTCGACTACATTGATGCCTTGGGGCAGCCGGATGAAATCGACACGGATCCGGAGTTGGCCTTAGCCAACACCACCGACCGCATTCAGCTCTCCCGCCTGCAACTGGGGGCAACCTTGAATCGCTCCTTTCCCCTCTGGAGCCCTCCCAAGACGGCGGCGGATCCCCCACCCCGCTTTTCCGCTCTGCCCATCGAGCAAGGGATCTGGCTCAGCACCGGTGTGAGCAGCAGCCAGTCTTTTTACTCCAATGGCCGAGCCCAGAGCTATACTGCCGGCAGTATTGGCATTGATGCGGTGATTGGGGCTTTTGTGGCCGATACCTTCGACTACACCAACCTGAGGGTGACCTACTCCAACGGTTTTTTGGCCGGAGCCTCGCCGTTTTTGTTCGACCGCATCACCACGCGGGAACAGCTCGTCTTGGGCTTTTTGCAACAACTGTACGGCCCGCTGCGGGTAGGGGCAGAGACAACGGTAGATTTGCAGTCGGGCCAGCAGGTGGATGTCGTCTATCGCCTGGGCTACGACCGCCGCACCTATGGCTTCAGCCTGCAATACAATCCGGTGCGCCAGTCGGGGGCTTTGGAGCTGCGGGTGGAGGGCCTGAACTGGGATCCCGGCCAATCCTCGCCGCAGCCGACGACGGGATCGAGGATCCAAGAGCCCTGATCCCCAAACTCCAAGGGAACGGAAAAATGTAATCCTGACTACTACTCTGTGGAGATTTTCTATGAGAAATTACCCCAACTTGGGGAGAAATCCTACCTCAAATCTGCCTTGAATTGCAGAACCCTTCTGGACATCGAAACGGTAAGGTAAGATACAGAAGTTACAGTCATTTTAAACAGGAATGAGACCTTTCCGTGGCATTGCTTCCTAACTCTCCTCTCCCAAAGGAGAGGGGCTGGGGGTGAAGGATGACTCCCTCTGTAAGTGGCGCGGAACGCTTGGGAAGTGTTTCAATCTAGTTTGGAGTGACTATGAATGACTATGTTTTTCCAGGATTGATTTCTGCCAGTTGGGATCGCCGTATCGCAGACTACCGCAGTGATCCCCAGACGGTGTTAGGGTAGATGATAGGCTGAGCAACGTGGGCTGGTAATCTGAATTATGCAAACACTCGATGCAATCCCCGATAAAAAACGAGCAGAGCGAATAACCTGTAGCTACATCAATGCGACCAGCTCTATTCAGGTGGTTCGCATCACGAATATCGAAAACTGGTACTTTGAGCGGGTGGTCTTTCCAGGCCAGCGGCTGCTCTTTGAAGCGGTGCCTGGAGCTAAGCTAGAGATTCACACGGGCATGATGGCCAGCTCCATTCTGGCAGACACCATCCCCTGTGAAAAGCTGCGCGTTCGAGAAACGGAGCCGGTGACTGCGGGCGCCTAGATCTCCAGAGGCCAGGGGTGCGGACTAGGTTTCGCGGCCTTGCTGCTTTCTCTCTTCTCTTTCCGAACTGGGGGAAGGCTGAGGTGAGGGGCTGGCGGAGCGGCGCGGCTTGGGAGGTAGGGGGATCTCCAGGAAACGGGCGCTCAATCTCACCAGGCTGGTCTCTTGGGGCGGCCAAGGGATCCCCAACCAACGGGCCGTGAGCTCCAGCAAGCTGGGGGGTGGTGTCGGCGTAGGAGTTGGTGTTGGTGATGGGGTGGGATAGAGATCCAGGCGCGGTGGCCGTGGGGTGCTGACCCGAAAAGCATCGGGGGGCGGTTGGGTCAGAGGTACATTCGGATCCCCGCATCCCAGCAAGCCCAGTCCGCCGGCAAGCAACAGGCCGTACAATTTTCGAGTGCCTCTACTGCCCATGAGTACGCTGCTGGACACCTCCAACAGGGTATCATCGGGATCCCAAGGCTCTGAGCTGGGCTTGCAAATCTTCCTCCAGCACAGATAGCTGGCGAGCCAAGGTCACGTAGCGGTTGGCGGTCAGGTTTTTGGCGGTAAACTGCTCCAGCAGTTGCTGATCCCGGGCAACCATTTGGTTGAGATACTGAGCCACAGAGGCTTGTGGATCCTCGACTAAAGCTCGGCACACCTGTAGGGCCATCACCAGTTGGGCCCGCACCTGCAAAAACAGCGACTGGATGTACTTTTGCTCAGCCTCGCTGAGTTGCCGAAAATCTCGCCAATGCTGCCCCCCCTGCAGCGATTGCCGAAGCTCGTTGACCCAGTGGTTGTAGTCTTTTACCTTGCGGGCCAGATCGGTGGCAAACTTCATCATCTCAGGGGTGCTGTTGAGCAGGTGGGCCTCCTGCCAATGCTGGCGGATGCGATGCAGGCTTTTTCCCAAGCGCAAGTTGGCTCTCAGGATCCCCAACAGGAGCAGCAGTAGGATCCCGGCAGCCGCGGTATAGGACACCCAAGAGCCGGGATCCCGCATCCCCAAGAAGATGACCAAGGCTATTGCTATCAAACCAAAGGCCAGCATGCCCCAGGAGCGTAGCCGCTGTTGCTGCAGACGCAGGTACTCCGCCCGCAAATCAAAGGCCTCGCAGCAAGCGTCCAGATCGGCGGCCATGAGCTGGCGAAACTCGTCCACAGAGATCGGTTCCACACTAATCATCGAGGGCACCCTTAACGCAAGTGGATCGAGGCCAAACGGCATCAAGACCTGCCCTGCCAATCACGGGCAGCTTCCGTGCTTTCTTGTAGGGGCTCCAGCGTTTCGCTGGCCGGAACCACCATCAACCCATACCCTCCGCTGCGGCAAAAATCGACGATCTCCTGCGTGTCAAAGCGTTCTGCCACGGGCTTGGGCAGTCCCTGTTGAGCCAACCGCTGCGCATATTTTCTTGCCGCAAACGAGCTCTCGAAAGCAATGACGATATCTTGACCCCCAACCTGGCGCGTGCAGATTCCCTCCTGCCCATTGGCTTGGTAAAGCAGCACAATCACCTGGGGGGGCAAGTCCTCTGGGCTGACCCAAGACAAACCCTTCTCAGCCTGGGATCCCCCGCTGAGCAATACATCCCGCGCCTCATTCAGCCGCGCCAGTTGCGCCTCTAGCAAGGGTCTTTGTCGCTCGTCCTCCAGTTCTGCGAGGGCAGTACTGAGGGTTTGGTATTCCTGAAACAGTCGCCCCCGGATCTGCCGCTCGGTTGCATCGGGCGGAAGGTTGAGAATCTCAAGGGCTTCGGTGGTGTTCATCATGGGCTCTGATTTTATTCAAAATCATTGCCTAGACTAGCTGTTCTGAGAGTCCCTGGAGAGAAGTTCTGCGATGATCGTGGCTGCCCGCTTTCTCGGCCAGAAGAGAGGGTGGACTCACCAAATGCGGCGATGATTACTTCCATCTTGGGGCTGCTCAGCAGGGGAATTGACCTGGGGTTGGTCGGATAAAGAGGGAAGGGGAAAGCCCAACTCAAAAGCCTCTCGTGCCAGCAAAGCCAGCAGAGATGGATTCAACTGGGCGCGTTTCACCCGCTCCTTGAGGCGATTCCACAGGTGTGCTCGGTGGATGCGTTCCAACTCTTCTCGCCGTTCACGTATCATGTTGTTCCCACCTGATACGTTCACGCTGAACTCTCCTGAACATGGTTCAGGAAAGAAGCGATCGCATCCTGCCTATCTCTGAGCAGGAAGGCGGTATCCCGCAAAGCCCTGAGGAATACCCCCCGAGCGCTTTCCCCCTTCACTTCCCGGCAACCGTTGCGGTGGACTCAAGGATCAGGGGGAAACTTGGTCTACTATATCCCTCTCAATGACTTTTGCCAAACCGCCTAAAGCTCAGTAAATTCAGCAAAGTTCAGGGTTTTGGGGGTTAGAGGCATGCTCTCTTGTATCAATCCTAACTAAGCAACAGGGGAGCCGGTGTCAGGGAACTTTGATGGATTTTAGGAGATGGGATCCTCATTTTCTCCGAGTTGACCCGCCGGGATCCCTGGGGTTGCCAGCAGGGAACACCATTCACATCTGTAATTTCTTGTGTTGCAGCAAGCCCGTCTTCGGAATGTACAAGGGCGGGATCCGACAGTTTTTCTAGGGACATTTTGGGATCCCTGCGCGCCTTAGAGGTCTTCCACACAGGGAACTGCGGCCTTGACAGGGCCAGCTTGCCCCAATCTATCCAAAAAATGCTGCAGGAGCTGAAAACCGGGTGGGTTGAGGCTGTAGTAAATCCAGCGCCCCTGCTGGCGAGCATTGACCAATTTCGCATCCCGCAGGGTTTTTAGGTGAAACGAGAGCTTGGATTGGCTCACCTTCAGCTCCTCGCAGAGATCACAAACACACAACTCACGCCCCTGCAGCAGTTGCAGCACACGCAGGCGAATCGGGTCGGAGAGAGCGTGGAACCCCGCCCGCACCTGCTCATCCATCCAATCCCCTTCTACCTCAACCAGCAACGAAACCATCATTCAACCAGGGTAGCAGGAGTTTTGCGCTCCAGTTGTCGATCAGTTGGACGGCAGGGAAAAGGCGCAACAGTCAACCGGCTCAGCGACGGTAGGTCAACCGCGCTTGAAGATAACACTGCCAACATTCCGTTGCCAACTTTGTGTTCTCTTTAACGTTTCTTGTTGCTGCCTTCACAAGCTCTCTACAGTTTCGCTGGAATCAATCACTGGGATCCGTTATGCGAGAGACACAGTTGCACCGGCTATGGCTGGTGTTGCTGGAAAAAGCTGCTTTGAATCATCTGTTGAAAAGCCTGGGCTGCTCGCGAAGTGTGCAGAACCCTCGCGAGAGCATGACTCTAGTCAATAATAAGCTCAACTATACTGAAAATAATGTATAATATGTTCAGTACGGATTACTACCAGTTGATCTTTCTGTTTA
>NZ_JBSSCC010000045.1:0-21413 GCF_054059455.1 Thermostichus sp. MS-CIW-23
TTCGGGCCTGTTTTGTTCTCTGGTAGAGCAGAGCAGGCTCAGGGCTACTGAAAGCCCGCTCCGTACCGCTTAGCGGTCGGAGTCGGGTAGTTTACAGCCTCTATAGATTGCTGTAGCGTTCTTCGGCCCAGGGTTCACCGCCCATGTAGTAGCCGTTGCTCCCCCAAAAGCCCAGCTGATCTTAGGGGGGAAACTCCAGGCATATGGGTGAGGGATCAAAGTGCGCACCGGCCCTACCGGGAGCGGTTGTCCTTCCAGGGTATGAACCAGGTAGTTTTCGGGGCGGATGAACTCCTCCAGAGTCAGGTTGGTGGTGTAGCCGCCATAACAGTGTTGCATCACCGCCTTGGCCTCAGGAGCAATGGATACCAACTGCAACCCATCCGGGATCCACACCCCTGTCCGGTTGACATCCTCCATCTCCTTTCGGTACAACGCAAAGACTGGAGACACGGCACAGCTTGCCCACTGCTGTCGCCCCCATCTAGCCCCACCACTTGGCCGGTGTACTCCGTCATCCAAGGCTTGGTACTGCGCTGGAGTGGCCTTGAGGAGTTTGGCATCTCTGACCAGCGTGGGTGTATCTTATCGCAGGTCTAACAGGGCAAAAGCCGTCCTGGAAGGGCAGGGCTTTGGACCTAGCTTTTTGGTAAAGGTATGGGCTCTAGGGTGGAATCTTGTCCGTGACGGGCCTGTAGGATCGGGTCAACCGGGAACGAGGACTGGCGCTGCTTCAGGATCGGGGAGAATGGATCCCTGTTGGAGCCTGTGAATGGCTGCCGGGGATGGGGGAGAAGAGCCCGGAAGGGACTCCATCCCGCTAACCCAGGCGGGTGAGGTTGATAAGGCCGACTGGTGGAACTGAGTTGAGCAATTTTGGGGTGCAGAGCGTGTTGTCGATGAACCTATGGAGTGCAGGGCTGTTGGGCCTTACCTTCAGCTCACCTGGAGAATTTGTCTTCCGCTTTCCCCCCGGCACCCCGCTGGTGGGAGGGCTGGGCCTACGCTGGTATGGCCTATTGATGGCAGTGGCCGTGTTGGTCGGCTTGATCTTGACCAAAGCGTTGGCAGAATCTCGTCATCTAGAGAAGGAGCCTGGCAAAGCCAGTGAACGAGTGGAGCTACTGGCCCTGTGGTTGGTAATATCTGGGTTTCTGGGCGCCCGCCTCTACTACGTCCTCACCCACTGGTCAGAGTTCCAAGACAACCCCCTCTCGGCCTTTGCCATTTGGCAGGGGGGTCTCATCATCCACGGTGGGGTGTTGGCCGGCGCGCTTGCCCTTTACCTCTATTGCCGCACCACCGGGATCAACGGCTGGAAGTACGCCGATGTGCTCACGCCGGGGTTGATTTTGGGCCAAGCCATCGGGCGCTGGGGCAACTTTTTCAACTCTGAGGCCTACGGTGCCCCTATTCCTCCCGACAGCCCTTGGCCGCTGCGGGTGTACATTCCTCCCCAAGCCCGCGAGCCGGAATACAGCCAATTTGAGTTTTTTCACCCCATCTTTTTTTACGAAAGCGTCCTCAACCTGCTTCTATTTGCCCTCTTGATGGGAATGTTCTGGCGCTTTCCCAAACTCAAAGATGGCACTTGGGTTTGGACCTATGTTGTCGGCTATAGCCTGATCCGCATCCCCTACGAAATCTTGCGCGTGTCGGCGGTGGCCTATCTGCCGGGAACTGCCATCAAGGCTGCCTACGTGGCCAGCGCCTTGGGCCTAGTGCTTGGGATCGGCATGCTGATCTACATGTACCGGCTGCGCTATGATCCCGACCTAGAACGATTAGCAGCTTGGTTGGCCGAGCAGGCAGGGCTGGAGCTGGAAACAGCTTCAGACCTTGTGCAGCGGGCTTGGGCCATCCAGCAACAACACCGCCGCGCCGACCTGTTGGATCGTGTTACCCTAGCCATGCCCCACTTTCCCGGCACCCTTGCCCCTCACCTGTCTCTTGGCCAACGGGAGCTGCTCATGCGGCAACTGTTTTGTCGCCTGGAAGGCAGGGATCCCTCTGAGGAAGGGCTGGCCCAAGCCAGTTAGTGCCGTGGCCATCAGGCTGAATCAGGGTCATTCCCTCACCCCCAAGGAGAAAGCAGGGCCAGGGAGCAAAACCTTTAGGCCAGCAGACCTCGGGCCAGCAAACCCGCCCCCCCTCCCATCAACACCAACAGCCAAGTGGGCTGGCGAAAGCGCATCAAGGCAATGAAGGCCGCTACCCCGATCCCCAAAGCCACCAGCGAAGCGGGAGTTGTTTGTTGTAGCAGCGCATTTTGGGCCAAGGGCACTGTAGCCGCAGCAACAGCCCCCAGGGCCGTTGGGGTAATTGCCTGCAGGGATCCCTTCACCCAAGCATTGTGCCGTATGCGCAACAGAACCGGAGCTGCCAGCAAAATAAAGGCAAAAGAAGGGGCAAAGATGGCCACTGTTGCCGTCAGGGCCCCCAGCACCCCTGCCACCTTGTAGCCGATAAAGGCTGCCGTCAGCACCACCGGGCCAGGAGTAAATTGCCCAATGGCCACCCCATCCAAGAACTCTGTCGGCGTCAACCAGCCCAACTGATCCACCACCTCGTCGGCGATGAAGGGGATGATCACCAGCCCTCCCCCGAAGATGGCGCCGCCTACTTTCAGGAAAAACAAGGTCAAAGGCCAGAAATAGGCACCAATCCGCTCCAGACCCCAAAAGCTGCTCAGGATAAGGGTTTCCGGTGGAACCGTGGCCACTACCGTCTGGGCCAACGTCAATACTGGCCAAGGGAGTAAAATCGGGATCCCCGATAGTGGGCCTTTTTTGGGCCCATACAGCAGCAGCCCCACCAGAGCCGCCAGCCCGAACAGCAACAGGATATTCACCCCCCCAATCAGCAGCAGGGCAAAGGCCGCCACCGCGATCAGCCCCCGGCTCCAATCCTTCACAGCTTTACGGCCCAGTTTCCAGCAAAAGGCCAGGATAATGGCGATCACCACCGGGGCCACCCCAAAAAACATCCCCTCTAGCTGCGGCACCCCCTGAAAGCGAAAGTAAAGCCAAGAAAAAATCACCTCGATCACAAAAGCAGGGGCAATGAAGCAAATCCCCGCCAGCACCGCCCCCAACCAGCCTGCCCGCACATAGCCGACATAGATCCCCATCTGGGTAGAAGCTGGCCCTGGCAACATTTCACATAGGCCCACCCCTTCGGTAAATTGTTCCTGGCTCATCCAGCCCCGCCGGATCACCGCCTCATCGTGTTGCATGGCGATGTGGGCTTGGGGGCCGCCGAAACCCAGGGATCCCAGCCGCAGGAATACCACGGCAATCTCTTTCAGGCGCGTTGAAAGGGAGGGCAAGTTGTCGGGGGCGTTTTCCGGCCTGGGGAACTGACCGGGAGCAGACTCAGAAGACATGGGCAAAGCCCGGCAAGACAACCCCGCCTATCCTGCCATCTGTCCGGGATCCCTTCAAGAGGACAACACTCGCCCGTTTATCCTTTCACCCAAACTACCCCCTCAGGTCTTTAGACTTTGCAACCACTTTTCCAGAGCGCGGATGGGGGTCCGATCTCGGTAGACGCGCTCCTGGCGCCTCTTCACCTGTTGGCCCATTTGCTCTCGCCACTCTGGATCCAAGCCCAACTGACTGGCAATCTGGACGTATTCATCGAGGGTGTGGGCGATGGTATCCAGGATCCCCATCTGCTGCAGGATGGCGTAGGTGTGGCGGCCCCGCAGCAGGGATCCGGGCAAGGTGACGATGGGCAGGCCGTGGGGCAGGGCTTCCAGGGTGGTGTTGCCCCCTGACCAGCCGAGGCTATCCAGGTAAATATCCCCCAGGGCGTTGTAGGCGGCATATTCTGCAGGCGAGAGCATGCCTCTAACCCCCAAAACCCTGAACTTTGCTGAATTTACTGAGCTTTAGGCGGTTTGGCAAAAGTCATTGAGAGGGATATAGTAGACCAAGTTTCCCCCTGATCCTTGAGTCCACCGCAACGGTTGCCGGGAAGTGAAGGGGGAAAGCGCTCGGGGGGTATTCCTCAGGGCTTTGCGGGATACCGCCTTCCTGCTCAGAGATAGGCAGGATGCGATCGCTTCTTTCCTGAACCATGTTCAGGAGAGTTCAGCGTGAATGTATCAGTTCCGGTAGGAGCACCACATACTCTTCGGCAGCTAGGTCATAGGCCTGAAAGGCTCGTCGCAGCCGCTGCCAAAAGCGCTCGCGGATCCCTTGGGAGAGGCGGCCCCGCAAAAATAGAAATTGACACTTCTAGAAATTGACACTTCCCCACTTCCCGGGCGATGCGGGGGAACACCTCGTCGTACTGAGGTAAGTACTTGAATAGGGATTGGGCGCAGAGGTAAAGCACCCTGTCGGGATCCACCCCCCAAGCTTGCCAATCCACTGGGGCCGGGAGAATATCCAGGGGAACATAGTAGGTGCCGATTCTGGGCAGGGGAAGCAGCCGTTCGCAGTAGTGGCTGGCCCCTTCTGGCGGCTCCATGAGCTCGCTGCTCAGGAAAACATCGATGGTGGGTAGCCCAGAGGTTTGTGGATGTCCCCAGGCCATGGCCTGCACGGGGGCCAAACGCAAGGCGGCCAACGGGGTGCAGACGGGATCGATCCCCACTTCGGGATACAGGATCACATCCAACTGGGCTTCTCGAATGGCCGTCTGCCATTCCTCCAAGCTGCGGGATCCGGCCACAAAGTGCTCAAAACGAGGGGGCAGGGAGCACGTGACCTCATCTTGGATGACCGAGGTGTGGAAGCCGTAGAGGGCCACTTGAGCACGATCCAGGGCTTCTACCCAGCCGCGAGTCAGGATCTTCCAAACGGAGTGATCCCGAAACAGGCCGGAGACAATGCCCACCCGCACTCGGCCAGGATGTCGCTGCCAGAGGACGGAGGGCTGGGGATAGCGGGCCGCCATCACATCCCTCACCAAGGATCCGTAGAGCTGCTGCAGATCGCGGTCGTTCTGGCCTTGGTAGGGCAAAAAGAAGGGTTGGACGGAGCCGATCCCGGCAGCTGCTCGCTCCAGGGTTTCGGGATCCCGCGGCAGGTGTTCCCAGCAGCCCTTCACCTGTTGTAGGGCTTGGCGGTAGCGCTCCCGAGCCACGGAAACTTGGTCTGCCGAGGCGTACAGCAAGGGCAACTGGCTAACACACCAGCCCAGGGCCGCGGCCAAGTCGGCGGGATCCGCTTGCCAGAGTTGGTAGAACAGCTCCGCCGCTTCCTCCTCCCGGCCACAATCCCGCAGCAGGATGGCCAGGGTGTAGGCGGCATCGGCAAAGTCCGGCTGCAGCTCCAGGGCCTGTCCCAAGGGGACAAGGGCCGCCTCCAAATCCCCCTGCTGCCGCAGCACCAGCCCCAGCTGGTACAAAACTTCCGCGTCCGGCCCCCCCTGCTCTAGGGCCAGTTGCAGGTGAGTTTTCGCCTCCGCCAGCTGCCCCGCCTGCTTGAGAACAATTCCCAAATTAAAGTGGGCGTCGGGAAACCAGGGCTGGTGGGCAAGGGCCTGCCGGATCAGGGCAATCGCGTCGTCCAGGGATCCCTGTTGCTGCCGACAGACCCCCAAGAGGTGCAGTGCCTCCGGGTGGGTGGGCTGGGCTTGCAGCACCTGCTGGTAAAGTGAGACAGCCTGTGGCCATTGCCCTGCCTGGTGATGGCGAACGGCTTGGGCCAACAGACGCTGCAGGTGCTCTCCTCTGTCCTTTCCAGCTCTGCCTAGGCCAAAGCCTTTCCCCGGTCCAGACACAGTGAGCTCCTCTCGCCGGCGGATCCTGGGCCTCTACCCCATCAGCCGTTGGGGAAATTGAGAAAGCCCGCCAAGGCCGGAGCAATCGGCAACAGGGTCATGACCATCAAAAAGAGGGCCAGCAATGCCAAAGCATCCCGCTGACCGTCGGTTTCAGTAATCTCATCCTGCGGTGGACGCTCTGGCTCGCGGGCGATGAACAGGATCAGCAGCGCCCAGTAGAGGGCCAAGACGTTGCTGATGGCCGCCACCGCCAAGGCAATCAGGGTGATGAAGGTGGCGCGGGCCGCCGTCTTCCGCCCGTACACCGCCTGCACAATGCGACCCCCGTCCAGCTGCCCTGCCGGCAGCAGGCTCAAGGCGGTGATTGCCAGGCCAATCCAGCCCACGGCAACAAAAGGATGAATGGGAACCAGCTCCGCCTGCAACTGGGATCCCAGCACCAGCCGCGCTAGGGTGCCTACCAGGATGGAGCTGCGGAAGATCTCCGTGGGCACATACAGACCCTCGGAGCCGGAGAGCTTCAGGCCAGCCAAGAGCACCAGCAGCGACAGGATCCCGCTCGCTGCCGGGCCGGCAAAGGCAATGTCGAAGAGGGCCTTGCGGCTGGGTACCGGCGATTGGATGCGGTTCAGGGATCCCAGCGTGCCAATGCCCAAGCTGGGGATAACAAAGGCAGGGCTGAGGCGCACCCCGTACTTGCCCGCCATCCAGCGGTGTCCGGTCTCGTGCACCAGCAAGATGGCGAAGATCCCGGCTGCCACCGGCAGGGCTTCCACCCAGCGCCCCGGCGCATCCAACAGCCGGAAGCCCAAGAGATTGGCCCCCACCTCCAACGTGGCGACGAAGCTGAAGACCAGCAACGCCCCCGCCAGGATCTGCGCCCCCACGGAAGCGCGGTAATTGACGATGGGATCCGGCAAGACCACCACCGCCGGCTTTTCCGCCGGATCCTCCACCAAAAAGAGCTGGTAGCGACTGCCCACCTGCTCTTTGAGCTTCTCCACCAGCAGGGGTACCACCACCTCCGCCTCCTGGCGCAGGTTGCCCTTAAAAATCGCCCCTTCCCCATAGGGGACGGTCTCGGTGACGAAAAAGGTATCGAGGCCGAAAATAGACTGAATGGCCTGCAGATCCTCAGCCGAGATCCGCTGCAGAACCGCAGGCGCTTCCAAAGGCGCCTCCCCTGCCGAAGGGGCTTCCCCCTGCTCTTCCAGACGAGCCAACTGCTCGCGACGGGCCTGCAGCTCCTGCTGGGCCAACTGGCGGGTCTTGCGCCCCACAGCAATGTAAAGCCCTGTAAAGACCAACAGCAACACCAGGAAGCCTGCAAAATTGAGGTAGATCCCCAGCAGCAGCAGCCCCAGGAAAACCACCCACGGCAACAAGAGCAGGGATCCCTGTAACCACACCCAAACGGCTAAGGATCCCCGCCGACGGGCTCTCCAGAAGCCCCAACCCAAAAAGGCCAGCGTTCCCAGCAAAAAGAGCGGCGTAATCTCAGCGGCAATGTTCATGGCTGACCTATGAGGCTGTACGGGTACCAAGCTGAGGGCAAGACGGCTCAAGCAGAAACAGCCGTTCCTTCAAAACGGGGCTCCGGCTGCTCCCACAGGTAGAAGCCAGCTTTCCGAGGTTTCAGGAGGAACAGCCGCAAAAACTGATAGAAGTTATCCAAGTAGAGGGGCAGCTTGCGCAAACCCTTGAAGGGGCCGGATCCCCGGGCAATCTCCCTCAGCTTGGCGTTGTTGGCCACACACTTCTGCAGCCGCCGCACAAACTTAGGGTTTTCCACATCCAACACCACCGGAAACACCTTGGCCGCCTCGCGGTTGGTCTTGTAGATTACCTCCATGTCATAAGCATGGGGATCCAGCCCGATGAGGCGGTAGAAATCCGGGCGCTCTCCCACATCATTGAGGTACATAGTGGCGAACACCGACAGCAAGAAGAAACGGCACCACAGCTTGGCCACCCATCCCTTGAGCAGCCGCGGCTGGCTTAGGAGCATGAGCGCAAAGAAATCGCCGTGGCGGTTCTCGTCCTGGCACCAGTTCTTGAAGAAGTTGAAGATGGGGTAGATGCGGTCTTCGGGATGGGCCTCCAGGTGGCGGTAGATGAGGATGTAGCGCCAGTAGCCAATCTTCTCCGAGAGATAGGTGGCATAGAAGATGAAACGCGGCGCGAAATAGGTATAGGACTTGTGCTTGGTCAAAAAGCTCAGGTCAAAGGCCAAGTTAAAGTCGCCCATAGCCCGGTTCAGGAAGCCGGCATGGCGGGCCTCGTCGCGGCTCATCAGGGCAAAGCACTCGGCCAAAACGGGGTTGGTCTCTTTTAGCTTGCGCGACAGCTCCTTGTAGAGGAGAAAACCGGAGAACTCGGCTGTACAGGAGCGCTCCAAGAACTCCACAAACAACCGGCGCGCCTGCGGATCCAGGCGGCTTTCCCAGTCTTGGTTGAACTCCTCACCCCGGACGAAGTGATGGCGGTTGTAGTCGGCGCGAAACTCCTGCAGGATGGCCCGGAAATCGGCCTCTCGATCCCCTAAGCCCATTTTGCCGATGGCCTCGAAATCGGTGGTGTAGAAGCGCGGCGTCAGGATGGTCTCGGTGGGCACTCGCGCTTGAGTTTGAGCAGCTTGCAAACTGGGACTCATAGTGATTTAAAGCGGATGAAAAGGCCAGGTATACTCTCGCAGTTTACCAGCCTCTCTGGCCGTCGTGGGGATAAGAAGTGTTACCGGCAGGCTCTGAGAGATCCTTAAGACTCCACTGCCAGCGGCTGGGATCGCAAGGGATCCGTCAGCTCGCTGCCCTCCTCCGAAGGCGGGATCACCTGCCAAAACAGAGGCAAATAGGATTCCCAATTTTGCAGAATGCGCTCCGCTTTGGGGGAATGGGTGCGGCGATAGTGCTCTTGGATCAGGCTCTTCAGTTGTGCCTCTGCTGCCGCCGTCTGCACCCGCTGAATGCGCACGATCTCCCCGTTGACCTTGGCGGGGAAGTTGCCCTCCTCATCCAGCACATAGGCCAGGCCGCCGGTCATCCCCGCTCCCAGGTTGCGGCCCACCCGCCCCAGCACCACCACCACCCCACCGGTCATGTACTCGCAGCAGTGGTCGCCGGATCCCTCGATCACCGCCTGCGCTCCCGAGTTGCGCACCGCAAAGCGTTCCCCCGCCTGGCCGTTGGCAAACAGGGATCCGCCCGTGGCCCCGTACAAACAGGTGTTGCCCAGGATTACATTTTCCGCCGGATCGCGGGGCGCCTCAGGGGGAGCCAGGATGACGATCTCGCCGCCACACATGCTCTTGCCCACGTAGTCATTCGCTTCTCCTGTCAGGGTCAGGCGCATCCCCGCCAGTGTAAAAGCGCCAAAGCTCTGGCCGGCGCTGCCGACAAAGCGCAGATCCAACTGCCCCCCCTGTTGGGCGAAGCCGGTATCTCCGTACAAGCGGGCCAAGGTTCCGGCAATGCGCCCGCCCACACAGCGGTCGGTGTTGGCGATAGGGATCTCCACCGTGGCCGTGCCGCAGGTCTCCACCGCCTTCTGCACCTCCGGCTGAGCCAGGATCTGCTCATCCAGCACCGGGCCGTTGGAATGCACCGGCTCATGCTCCAACCAGTCGGGCAGGGTGTTGGGATCAAAACCGGGGGGAGTTCGCAGCAGACACTCCAAGTTCAAGGATGGGGTTTTCTGGAGAACGGCATCGGCCCGCGGACAGAGCAGATCCACCCGTCCAATCACCTCCTTCAGAGAGCGGTAGCCCAGTTGCGCTAAGACTTGGCGCACCTCCTCCGCCACAAAGGTGAAGAAGGTCACCACGTGATCCGGTGTGCCGGGGAAGCGCTTGCGCAACTCCTCCTTCTGGCTGGTCACTCCCACAGGGCAGTTGTTAGTGTGGCACACCCGCGCCATGATGCACCCCTCCGCAATCATGGCCACCGTGCCAAAGCCAAACTCTTCTGCCCCCAGCATGGCCGCCATCACCACTTCCCAACCCGTGCGAATGCCGCCATCCACCCGCAGGATGGAGCGCTGCCGTAGGCCGTTTTCCAGCAGGGTATGATGCACCTCCACCAGGCCCAACTCCCAAGGTGCCCCGGCATGTTTGATGGAGCTCAAGGGGGAAGCCCCTGTGCCCCCTTCATGGCCGGAGATTTGGATGATGTCGGCGTTGGCCTTGGCTACTCCTGCCGCCACCGTGCCGATGCCCACCTCCGCCACCAGCTTCACCGACACCTGTGCCTGGGGGTTCACCTGGTGCAAGTCGAAGATCAACTGCGCCAGATCCTCGATGGAGTAGATGTCGTGGTGGGGCGGCGGCGAGATCAAGGTCACCCCCGGCTTGGAGCGGCGCAGCTTGGCGATGTAGGGGCTGACCTTTTTGCCCGGCAGTTGCCCGCCCTCGCCCGGCTTGGCCCCCTGGGCAATTTTGATCTCAATTTGCCGCGCGTTGAGCAAATACTCCGGTGTCACGCCAAAGCGGCCCGAGGCCACCTGCTTCACCGCCGAGCTGGCGTTGTCCCCCATGCGCAGCCCCTTCAGGTGGGGAAAGCGGGCCGAGGTGCCATCTGGGCCTACATCGGTGATGGGGAGGTATCGTTCCGGATCTTCCCCGCCTTCACCGGAGTTGGACTTGCCGCCGATGCGGTTCATGGCAATGGCCAGGGTCTCGTGGGCCTCGCGGCTGAGGGCCCCCAAGGACATCCCACCTGTGGCAAAGCGTTTGAAAATCTCCGACACCGGTTCCACTTCCTCCAAGGGAATGGGATCCCGGTCGCTGCGGAAATCCAGCAGGTCTCGCAAGGCGGTGGGGGTGCGGCTGCGCAGGTGCGCCCTGTAGATCTCATAGTGGGCAGGCTGGCCCGATTCGATGGCCTTGTGCAGCAGCTTGGCCATTTCTGGACTGTTGATGTGGTATTCGCCTTTGGGCCGCGCCTGGATAAAGCCAAAGTTCTCCAGCTTTTTCGAGGTGAGTTCGGGAAAGGCCCGCTGGTGATTCACCATGCCCTCGCGGGCCAGATCCGCCAGCGTCATGCCTCCCACCCGCGACACCGTGCCGCGGAAGGCCAGATCGATCACCTCTTGGCTCAGGCCAATGGCCTCGAAAATCTGCGCTCCGTGGTAGCTGGAGAGCAGAGAAATGCCCATTTTGGAAAGAATCTTGAGCAGCCCTGCCTCAATGGCGGCGCGGTACTTCAGTTGCACCTCGGCCAGGGAAAGCTGGGGCAACTTGCCGGCAGCCATCTGGGTTTGCGTCTTGGGCTTGTGCCACCACTGCCGCACAGCTTCATAGGCCAGATAAGGACAAACGGCGCTGGCCCCGTAGCCGATCAAGCAGGCAAAGTGGTGGGTGCTCCAGCATTGGGCAGTCTCCACCACCAGGGAAGCGCGTAGGCGCAGCCCCTCCTGGATGAGGTGATGGTGGATGGCGCCCACCGCCAACAGAGGTGGGATCAGAGCCTGCTCGGCATCAAGGCCGCGATCCGAGAGGATTAAAATCTCAGCTCCCCCCCGCACCACTTGGGCCGCCTGCTGGCAGAGGGCCCGTACCTGGACCTCCAGTCCTTCTGGGCCGGCAGCCACCGGATAGAGAATCGGGAGCGTGTGGCAGGGAAAAGGGGTATGCTGCAGAGCGGCCAGCTCCGCTTCGTTGAGCACCGGGCTGCGCAACTGCAACAGGCGGGCATGCTCAGGGCGGATCTCCAGCAGGTTGCCCTTGGATCCCAGATACACATCCAAAGACATCACCAGGCTCTCCCGCAGGGGATCGATGGCAGGGTTGGTGACCTGGGCAAAGCGCTGCTTGAAATAGTCGTAGAGGGGATGAGGCTGGGTGGACAGCACAGCCAGCGGCGCATCGTCCCCCATGCTGAAGGTGGGCTCCTTGCCCGTAGCCGCCATCTCCTCGATGATCATCTCCACATCTTCTGAGGAGTACCCGAAGGCGGTTTGGGCTTGTAACAGTTGTTCTTCCGAGAGGTGAGGGGTATTTTCAAAGCCTTGGGTGCTGAGCTGAACGCGATGGGCTTTGAGCCATTCGCCGTAGGGGTGCTGGGCTGCCACCTGGGTTTTGATCTCCCAGTTTTTGCAGATTTGCCCGCTCTGCAGATCCACCGTCAGCATCTGCCCCGGGCCTAGCCGCCCTTTTTCCAAAATGTCGGTCTCCGGCAGAGGAACCACGCCAGCTTCCGAGGCCACCACCAGCAGACCATCGCGGCTGCGAGCGTAGCGGGCTGGGCGCAGGCCATTGCGATCCAACGTGGCCCCGATGGTTTTGCCGTCGCAGAAAACCACCATCGCCGGGCCATCCCAAGGCTCCTGCAGGCCGCCGAAGAACTCGTAGAAATCCACCACTTCCGGGTGATTCTGCAGTTCTGGCTGGTTGCGATAGGCTTCCGGGATCAGCACCATCATCGCCTGCTGAGTGGAGTAGCCCGACTGAATCAACAGCTCAAACACAGCGTCCAGACCTGCTGAGTCGCTGGTGCCCGGGTCAATAATCGGCTTCAGATCCTCGACCGCTGTACCCCAGCGGGGATGGGAAAGGGTTTGTTCGCGGGCGGCCATCCAGTTGACATTGCCCAGGTAGGTGTTGATCTCGCCGTTGTGGCAGAGGTAGCGGAAAGGCTGAGCTAGCGACCAACGCGGCAGGGTATTGGTGCTGAAGCGGCGGTGGTAGGTGGCGTAGGTGGTGGTGTAGAGGGGGTTTTGCAGATCTCGATAAAACTGGCCCAGAACCGACGATTGCACCATGCCTTTGTAAACGACAACCCGGCAGGACAAAGAGGCAAAATACAGAGCATAAAAGCCAAACCGAGCCTCTACCCGCCGCCGAATGCGCCGCCGCAACAGATAGAGCTGCTGCTCTAGCTCGTCTCCTTCCAGCGTGGGATGGGTGAGGAGCATCTGCCAAATGGAGGGCATGGTCTGCCGCGCCATCGGCCCCAGGCAATTGGGATTGACCGGTACCTGCCGCCAAACCACCCGCTGCCAGTCGGTGGTGGTCAAGTACTCATCGATCACCTGCTGCACCGCCTGACACTCAGCAGGATCCTGAGGCAAAAAGACCATCCCCACCGCGCTGTGAGTGGGATCCCAAGCTCGAATTTCTTCCCTCTCTGCCTGCAACAGCGACCAGGGGATTGCCGTTGCAATGCCCGCCCCATCACCGCTCTGGCCGTCGCCGCCACAGCCACCCCGATGTTCCATACAGGTGAGGGCCTGAAGGGTTTTCTGCAAGAGGTCGTGGCTGGCTCTCCCCTGCTGATTCACCAAAAAGCCGACCCCGCAAGCATCCCGCTCTTGAAAGTGCCAGTTTTCCTGCAGGATAGGAACCGAGACCTGAGAGCGATGGGGATTCATAGGAGTAAAAACAGTTTGGAATAAATCACGCTTTCAGAGGTGGAAAACCAGCATATCGCACTCCAATCCGACAGGAAAAGGGGGGCAGTCTCAAGTCACGGCTGGCTCTTGCCAACAGGGCAACCGTTGGGGCAATCGGCTCAGCGAAGTAAAGACAAAAAAGCTCGCCATGAACAGATTTTTCGAGTTTCTTCTGCGGCTTTCCCCGACGGACTGCGGACGATCTGAGAAAGCTAGGGCGAATGCGCCAGCTCACACCGGCTCCGCTCGCTGGCAACTGGCCCTGTGGAGAACTGCGGTAGGGAGACAGCCGTAGGGTATGTCCAGGAAGAGGGCAACCCCACAGATGTACAACAGATGTACAAAGTCAGGCGTGCAACGGTCTATCGCTGGCTGAACCTAGAAGACCTCAGGCCGACAAAAGTCAAGACCCAGAAGCCAAAGATAGACTTGGCCGCCCTGCAGCAAGACATAGGCCAGGATCCAGGAGCTCAATTGTAAGGATAGAGCTCAGAGATTCGGGTCGCGCCAGCGGGACGGAGCCCTTGCCCTATTGACTATACTGGTGGTGCTCTGGGAGCAATGATACTATTACCCTAGATTTTTCGTGTTTCTGAGTAAGCTCATGCTGACTTGCCCAAGCCGTCATTCTTTTAACTTAGATACGACAAGATCCATAATGGAAAGCAGCATTATCGATGCCAGGATTGTCACAGGCAATTTATACCTGAATCTACTCAAAAGATTGTCTCAGAAGTCAATATATCCCTAGTTAATAAACTTAAGCGACTTTCCATTGCTGCTATATCTTATGTAAATGAACTACCGGAACTCTGGACAAAATTATGTTAATCACAAATCAACTTATCCTTCCCAAATCATGGAGGTCTACCCGTCAAAAGAGGTACTTTGATCCTGCGATGCGACGAGCTATTGCCATTTGTGCTAGCAGGTTGGAGCTTGAAAGCAGGACGAGCTTCCCAAACTTGTTCAGAATGATTGTTCAGAATGACTGTGTCTCCACATGGGTTGGAGTCAGTGTTGCCGAGAAAAGCCATATCCTTGCTAGATTGAAGTCATGGGATCCCTGACTCTACCCGGTAGAACTGAACTTTATGACCGTCCCTCTGATTCACAACCGTGACGTTCTAGAGAGCCGTCTCAAGGAGATTCCTGCTGAACCCGGCGTATATTTGATGCGAGATGCCACGGATCAGATCCTCTATGTAGGCAAGTCCAAGAAATTGCGCTCTCGCGTGCGATCTTATTTCCGCTTCACCGGCGACCTGTCCCCTCGCATTCAGCGCATGGTAGCTCAGGTTTGCGAGATCGAGTTTATCGTTACCGATAATGAAAGTGAAGCTTTAGCCCTAGAAGATAATCTGATTAAAACCCATCAGCCCCCCTACAATGTTCTTCTCAAGGATGACAAAAAGTATCCCTATTTGTGCATTACCTGGTCGGAGCCTTATCCCCAGCTTTACATCACCCGCCATCGTCGCCTTGATCGGAATCAAGACAAATACTATGGCCCCTACACCGATGTTGGCCTGTTGCGCCATACCCTTGGGTTGGTCAAACGAATTTTTCCCTTGCGCCAACGGCCCAAACCTCTGTACAAAGATCGCACCTGTTTGAACTACGACATTGGGCGCTGCCCCGGGGTATGCCAAGGCTTGATCAGCCCAGAAGAGTATCGCAAAACGCTGACTCAAGTGGCCATGATCTTCCAAGGCCAGACAGATGAGCTGATCCGAGAGCTGCAGGAGAAGATGATCCAGGCCGCCGAACAAGAAAATTATGAGGCAGCCGCACGATATCGGGATCAAATTCGCGGTTTGGAACAATTGGGAGAATCCCAGAAGGTCTCTTTGCCTAACTCTACCGTCAGCCGTGATGCTCTGGCCTTGGCCATGAATGATTCACGAGCCTGCATTCAATTGTTTCAGGTGCGGGCAGGCAAGTTGGTGGGGCGGCTGGGGTTTGTGGCCGAAAATCGGGGCGATGATCCGGCGTTGATTTTGCAGCGGGTTCTACAAGAGCATTATCAATACTGTGATCCGGTGGAAATTCCCTCTGAAATTTTGACCCAGTATGAATTGCCGGATCGGGATTTTCTGGAGTCTTGGCTGAGTCAGAAAAAAGGCCGCAAGGTCAGCCTTGTTGCCCCCCAACGGCAGAGCAAAGCTGAGTTGATCGAGTTGGTTGAGCGGAATGCACAACTGGAGCTAACCCGCACTCAGCGCTTGGCGGATCGGGATGCCGCGGCCTTGGAGCGCTTGGCAGAGGTCTTGGATTTGCCGGATGTGCCCCGTCGCCTAGAAGCCTACGATATTTCCCACATTCAGGGATCCGATGCTGTGGCCAGTCAGGTGGTGTTTATCGATGGCCTGCCTGCCAAACAGCACTACCGCCGCTACAAGATTCGCAACCCTGAGGTGCGCCCCGGTCACTCCGATGATTTTGCCAGCCATGCAGAAGTGGCCCGGCGTCGCTTCAGCAAAATGACCCCTGAGGATCAGCCGGATTTGGTGCTCATCGACGGGGGCAAGGGGCAGTTGTCGGCAGTCATGGCCGTCTTGGCAGATTTAGGGCTGGATCACCTGCCGGTGATTGCCTTGGCCAAACGAGAAGAAGAGATCTTTCTGCCGGGGGATCCCGTGCCCCTGCGGTTGCCGGCCCAAGATCCGGCTCGCTTGTTGTTGCAACGCCTGCGAGATGAAGCCCACCGATTTGCTCTCGCCTTTCATCGCCAGCAACGGAAAGCGCGTCAACATGCCTCTACGCTGGACGAGATCCCCGGCCTAGGCAAGTATCGGCAAAAGCTGCTGATGGAAGAATTTCGGTCGATTGCCCGCATTCAGGTGGCCTCAGAAGACCAGTTGGCTCAAGTGCCCGGCATTGGCCCGAAGATTGCCCGACAGATTTACCGCTACTTTCACCCAGAAACTCAGGCGGAATCCCCGGAGACAGCGCAGGTGGAGTAGTTGAGAATCCGCGCAGGGATCCCTGCTCCCCCAGCACTCGGTGGGGTGATATCCACAGAAGCCTGAGCACCCTTCCTCGCCCGTGATTTTACGGGGTTAGGGGGGAACTTGTAGTGCGGGAAACATCGCTCAAAGCAAAAATGATACATAATCTCAGGGTCAGGCGTTCTTAGTGCCCTGGTACTGCTTGCCAATAGGGGATCCTGATGCTGGCCGGACTCGATGTGCTCCTGGAGAATGCTCCCATCGGGATCTTTCGTGCGGATCTGCAGGGACGGTACCGGTTTGCCAATGCCAAGCTTGCCGAGATATATGGCTATACTTCCTCTGCCCATTTGATGCGCCATCTGTCGGATTTTGGCCATCATCTCTATGCTGACGCTGCCGGTCGTCGCCAGTTTTTCCAGGATTTGCTTGCAGGCAAAGTCGGCGATGGGAGAGTGGCGCAAGAGTTTTTGATCCACAGTCGCAAGGGCTTGGACTTGTGGGTGCGAGAACAAATTCAAGTTGTCCGCAATCCGGCAGGGGATCCCCTCTGTTTTGAGGGGTATGTGGAAGACATCACGGCACAGAAGCGGGCTGAACAAGCGCTTGCAGAGAGCCAGCTCCGCTACAAAAGGCTGGTTTGCGCTATTCCACAAGCCTTGATGATTTTTAGCCGAGAAGGCCAATGCCTAGAGCTGATTTCTTCCCCGGAGAATAATTATTTTGCTTCACTCTCAGCAGAGCATATTCAGGGAAAAGCAGTGGGAGAGCTGTTCGGCCCTGAGGTTGGCGATCAACTGCAGAGGCTGATTGACCGTTGCTTGAGCAGCGGATCCCGGCAAACTCTGGAGTTTCCCCTAACCAACTCAGCAGGGGAGCTCCGTCACCAGGAAGTTTGCGTGGTTCCCCACGGAGCAGATTGCGTGCTTGGCTGCATTCAAGATATCACCGAGCGCAAGCGGCTAGAGCTGGCCTTGTTGGAGATTCAACAGCGATTCTGGGGAATTGTGGAGTCCTGCAATTTGGGCATTTCTCTGCTGCCTCTTGAGCCAGAAGCTAGTCCGCATGGCATGAACTCAGCCCTCAAGGATATAACAGGATATTCTGCAGAGGAATTGAAGGCTTTGCCTCTGGAGGCTTGTATCACAGACTTGGCCGATGTTGAAACTCTAAAAAAACTTTGGCAGGAGTTGGTTGATGGCCGGCGCAGTCATTATGAATGGGAACATCCCTACACCCGTAAGAATGGCCAAATCATCTGGGTAAAGTCTCAGATTTATGTTGTGAGAGATGAAGAACAAAAGCCTCTGTTTACCGTTTACTTCCTGGATGATATTAGCGAGCGCCGATCTGTCAAATTCGCCCTTGAGAAAATCCAAAACCAGCTACAAGGGATCTTCAACTCCTGTAGCCAAGGGATTGCTCTGATGAGCTTGGATCCTGATCCCCGGTATCTCAGCCTCAACCCGGCAATGGCAGAGATTACAGGGTACAGCGAGGAAGATTGGTCAGCTCTGAAAGCGGAAGATTACACCCCCTATCCTGAAGATCGAGAACGGGGCGAGATACTCTGGAATGAATTGATTGCCGGATACGCTAGCAACTATGAATATGAAAAGGTGATCCGCCGTAAAGATGGCAGAGAGATCTGGGTTCGCTTACAACTCTTCGCGGTGCGAAACGCTCAAAACGAGCCTCTGTTTGCCATCCAATTTCTAGAAGATATTTCCGAGCGAAAAAGGGCCGAAACTCACCTGCGAGAAAGTTTGGCCGATCTGGCCCGCAGCGAAGCACGTTACCGCGCCCTTTACGAAGCGATTCCAGACATGATTCTGCAGGTGGATCGGCAAGGGCTAGTCTTGTCCTATAAGCCCCCCAGAGGATTTGCATCCGCCTATCCCGATGACCGCTATCTCAACCAATACATTCAAGATCTGTTTCCAGAGCATTGGAAAACCTACTTTGCCCCTTTGCTAGAGAAAGCCTTTCAAACGGGAGAAATTCAGGTTATTGAATATCCGCTTCCTCAAATTTCTCAAGACGCGGCGGAAGCATTGCCGGAATATCGCGAGGCCCGTCTGTTGCCCTTTGGGCCGGATGAGGCCATTGTTTTGGTGCGCGATATCACCCTGCGCAAGCGCCTGGAGCTGGCCCAGCAAACACGAGAAGCTGAATTAACAGCCCTGGTGCAACAGCGAACCCAGCAACTGGAACGCAGTCTACAGTTTGAATCGATTCTGCGCCGCCTCATCCATCAGATACGGGCAACTCTGGATGAAAGGCAGATCTTGCAGACAGTTGTGAACGAGCTGGGAAAATTTTTGGGCGTTCTTTTTTGCAATGTTGGCCTTTACGATAGCCGCCGAACCTACTCCCTGATCAGCTATGAATACACGACGCTTTCGACCTCTGGGGTCGGGGCTCGGGTTTGGATGAGAGATTTTCCCCTCTTCTACGAACAGCTATGGCGAGGCTGGTGCTTTCAACTGTGCGCTCGGGATCGTCAACGGGATCCCAACACTCTGCCCCCCTATCTGACCAAGCTGGCCTGCCCCATTGCGGACGATCAGGGCATTCTTGGGGATCTGTGGCTGGCTCGGCCTCCTGAGGAGAGTTTTAGCGATTGGGAAATCGATTTGGCTCAGCAAATGGCGGCCCAGTGCGCGATTGCCTTGCGACAGGCCAGGCTCTACCTCAGCAGCCAGGCTCAGGTGACGGAATTGAAAAAACTCAGCCAAATTAGGGATAACTTCCTGGCCGCCGTCTCCCATGAGCTGCGCACTCCCCTTACCAGCATTAGCCTCTCGGTTCACCTGCTGAAACTGAGCCATCAAGTTTCTCCTCTCACCCCCAAGCAAATCCAGTATCTTGAGGTTCTGGAGCAGGCGTGCGAGCGAGAGATCTCCCTAATTAACGATCTTCTGGATCTACAAAATTTGTCGGGCAATACGCTCAAGCTGCCCTCTGAGCAGGTTAACCTGCCTCTCCTTTTGGCACCTCTTATCAATCGGTTCCAAGACCGGATGCGCAAGCGGCAGCAAACTCTACAAGTTCACTGGGATCCCCACCTGCCCTATCTGCACACCCATCCCCGCCTGTTGGAACGCTTGGTCTGTGAGCTTTTGACCAATGCCCACAAATTCACGCCCGCCGGCGAACACATTGTCCTAGAGGCTGTTGCTTTAGGTTCCGACCGCTGGGAGCTGCGCTTGACCAACACGGGCACCACCATTCCCCTCGAAGAACAAGAACGCATTTTCGAGCAGTTTTATCGCATCCCCCACTCGGATCCCTGGCAGCAGGGGGGAGCGGGCTTGGGATTGGCCCTGGCCCAAGCCATGGCCAACCACTTGGGTGGCTCTTTGCAGGTGGAAAGCACTGCCCACCAAACCACGTTTATTCTTCGCTTGCCCGCAGCAGAATCTTGTTGACGATTCGGTTTGGGCCACTTATGGTGAGATTTACCATATGGGGGGCAGGGTGAAGGTAGCGCTGTTGCAACTGAACTACATCGTCGGCGATCTAAGCGGAAATGCCGAGCGCATCCGTTCGGCAGTCGAGGCAGTGGCGGCGGCGGGAGCAGAGTTGGCCATCACCTCGGAGCTGGCGTTGCTGGGATATCCACCCCGCGATTTGTTGCTCTACCCGGCCCTGATCGAGAGAGCGAACCAAGTTTTGCAGCACTTGGCCAGTCGGCTACAGGCCAGCATTCCGGTAGTCGTGGGATCCGTGCAGCCCAATCCTCTGCCTGAGGGTCGGCCCCTTTACAATGCTGCTGCCTGGCTGGAGGGAGGCCAGATCCGCCACTGGTTTCAGAAGTCGCTCTTGCCCACCTACGATGTCTTCGACGAAGATCGCTATTTTGAGCCGGGATCCCAGCCCCAACCCATCGAGTACCGTGGCCGCCGCCTGGGCTTTACCATTTGTGAAGACATTTGGAACGACCGCGACTTTTGGCAGCACCGCCGCTACCACTGGGATCCGGTGGAAGAGATGGCCCGCTGCGGTGCCGACCTGCTGATTAACCTCTCGGCTTCCCCCTTCAGCCTAGGCAAACAGAAGTTGCGGGTGGAGATGCTGGGATCCCTGGCCCGCAAGCACGCCCTGCCCATTCTCTATGTCAATCAAGTGGGGGGCAACGACGATCTCATCTTCGATGGGGCCAGTTGTGCCGTGGATCGCCGGGGTCGGGTTGTGGCCCAAGCGGCTGCCTTTCAGCCGGATCACCTCATCCTGGATGTGGACGAGTTGACGCAGTCTCCCAACCCAGACCAGAGCCCACCGACCGCGGGATCCCGCTGGCCGACCGAGCCGGAAGCTGAGCTGTACGAGGCGTTGGTTTTGGGCACCCGCGATTACGTCAGCAAATGTGGCTTTCGCGAGGTGCTATTGGGCCTGTCGGGGGGGATCGACTCTGCCGTCACTGCTGTGATCGCCGCCGATGCCTTGGGGCCGGAGCGGGTGCTGGGGGTGCTCATGCCCTCTCCCTATTCCAGCCCTGGCAGCCTGACCGACGCCTACCAACTGGCGCAAAACCTGGGGATCCCGACCCTGAAGCTGCCGATTCAGTCCATCATGGAGAGCTACCACCAGCTTTTGGCAGAGCCCTTTGCCGGCCTCCCCCCAGACATCACGGAAGAAAACCTGCAATCTCGCATTCGCGGCACCCTCCTCATGGCCCTTTCCAACAAGTTCGGGCGGCTGCTGCTGACCACAGGCAACAAATCAGAGCTGGCAGTGGGCTACTGCACCATCTACGGGGATATGTCCGGCGGCCTGGCGGTGATTTCCGATGTGCCCAAGACCTGGGTGTACCGCTTGGCTCGCTGGATCAACCGACAGCAGGAGCGGATCCCGCTTGCTACTCTGACCAAGCCCCCCTCAGCGGAATTGCGACCCGGCCAACAAGATAGCGACAGCTTGCCCCCCTACGATTTGCTGGACAAGATCCTGCAGCGGCACATCGAGCAGCATCAATCCAGCCCCGAGTTGGTGGCTCAAGGGTTCGATCCCGACATCGTGCAGCAGGTGCTGCGGCTGGTTCAAAAAGCCGAGTTCAAGCGACACCAAGCTCCCCCTGGGCTACGCATTACCGATCGCGCCTTCGGCACCGGCTGGCGGATGCCAATCGCCAAGCGGCAGGAAGGGATCATCTAATGGAACTAGTGGGATACCCTCACCAAATTTTCGGGCTGGAGGCCCGCACCATAGCCGCAGGCTTGGTGTCGAGAGGAAAGCCCTCCTTCATATAGGTTTGCTGGTCAAAAGTCTGGATAAACTACAATAAGCCCATGAGCCAGACTATCTCTGTACGTTGCAAGCTGATAGTCCCACAAGAGT
>NZ_JBSSCC010000046.1:0-20701 GCF_054059455.1 Thermostichus sp. MS-CIW-23
GTCGGAAGCAGGAACCCGCCGAGACGACTGCGCAAGGAGCCATCCATGCGCAGCGTGGTAGGAATCTCCGGCCTTCAGGCCGGGGAGGATGTCAACGCCTTCCGCATACCCGAATATTGGCTGGAAACTCAGGGGCAATCAATCGTGTTGATTAACTGGAGACATTCCCCTGGTGCTCCCACTGGATCCCTAGAACAAGGGTGTTAGCAGACCAGGGCTTGCTACCGTTGTCGCTGTTGGCGTTCTAGAGCTTCAAACAGGGCTTGAAAGTTGGCTTCGCCAAAGCCTGTGGCTCCACCCAACCGTTGGATGACCTCGAAAAAAAACGTGGGCCGGCCAAACAGAGGCTGAGTGAAGGTTTGCAACAACAGGGGGGGGTGTCGGGAATCAGAGGCAGGCAAGGTGGTATCCAAAAGGAGCTGCTGCTCCACCAAGTCGTGCCAGGAGATGGTGGGCAACCCACCAGAAGGGAGTACTGCTCCAGAGGCCAGCTCCCTTGCCAGGTTTGTGTAGTACTCCGGTGGCACCTGCAGAAAGTTTACGCCTCCCTGTTGCAGCCGGCGCACACTGGCGAAGACATCTGAGCTGTGCAACGCCGCATGTTGCAGGCCAGGGCCATGATGGGCATCCAAAAACTCCTGGATCTGGGAAGCGGCACAGGTGGGCTCGTTGATGGCCAACTGGATCCCGGCTTCAGGATCTCCCACCACCACACTTTCTAGGCCAGAGGTGTTGGTGCGGATGCTATAGCGATACAGAGACCGCCAACCCAGCACCTGCCCATACCAATCCGCCGCTGCCTGCAGGGATCCCTGCTCCACGTTCAATACCAGGTGATCCCAGTGGGAAAACAGGTTCTCCTCAGCAGGGGCTGAATCGGGGATCCCTGAGCCGGGGAGCAAAGAATGCCGAAGTCCATAGGGGGTGCGCAGGCGCAGAGTGGGGCCGCCTTCCTCTTCTGCCGGGATCCACTCCACTTGGGCTCCTCGCCTCTGCAAAAGCTCTGCCAAGCCCAACAGCTCTTGCTCCTCCACCGCCAAGGCCACATCCACCACCCCAGGCGAATGTTGCTGCAAATAGCGATCCACCTCATCCCCGGCGTGAGCCGGCTGAGATAGGCGCAAGCGCAGGGATCCCTGACGCAGACAGAGGGTACTGCCGAGCTGTCCTTCCATTCGGAAGCCCCAAACCTGACAAAAGTGTTCCTGCCAACGGGGCAGATCCCAAAGATAGAAGTGCAGGTGATGGATCCCTTGGACGATTCGATTGGACTGGTTCATAGAGCAAGGCACTGCTAAGGCAAAGGCCGAGTATCCTGACGTTCTCACGGCAACAGACGACCTGGGCCGTCCTACCTCAGCATAGGCCCGCCATTTGCCGATGGAAAAGCGTAAAACAACGTTAAGAAGATATTAAAACAGCATTAAAAAATAGGATGAAAATAAGATTAAAAAATCACGCAACCGAAAATATCCTCAGAGCGCAAGGGACTAAAATTAAATCAGGCGAGGTGTATTTAGAACGCCTAAAAAAGAAACAGAAGAGTTGCTAAAAGCCCTTCGTAGGATCCCTATAAGCCTTGCAGAGATCTATTGGTTCTTTAGCTCTCTTTTAGAGCCTGCGTGGGGCAAAGGCCGGGGTGCTGCCTCGCCCTGTCGATAGATTATCAGGCGTAATAGCCGGGAGGATTGTTATGGTTGCCAGTGTGCAGCGTTCTGTAGCATCACCTACAGAATTGAAGGCGGAACCAAGGACAGGATCCAACGCAGCCGGTCAAAAAGTTTTGAGCGATTTTGCAACGGGAGCCTGGCAGCGCTCCATCGACGTCAGAGACTTTATTCAGCGCAATTACACCCCCTACACCGGTGATGAAACCTTCTTAGCTGCAGCCACCGAGCGCACCCAGCGGCTGTGGGCCAAGGTCAAGGATTTGATGGCTCTGGAGCGAGAGCGAGGGATCCTGGACGCCGATACTGCCGTTCCCTCTACCATCACCAGCCACGCCCCTGGCTATATCGACCCAGAGTTGGAACAAATTGTGGGGCTGCAGACGGACAAACCCCTGAAGCGGGCCATCATGCCCTTTGGCGGCATCCGCGTGGTGGAGTCTTCCCTCAAAGCCTATGGCTACGAGCTGGATCCCCGCACCAAGGAAATTTTTACCCAGTACCGCAAAACCCACAACGACGGCGTTTTTGACGCCTATACCGAAGAGATGCGCCGCTGCCGCCGCTCCGGGATTATCACCGGCCTGCCCGATGCCTACGGTCGGGGTCGCATCATTGGGGACTACCGGCGGGTGGCCCTCTACGGGGTGGATCGGCTCATCGAAGACAAGCAGGCCCAAAAAGCCAGTCTAGACCTGGACACGATGGACGAAGAGACCATCCGCCTGCGGGAGGAGCTCTCCGAGCAGATTAAGGCCCTACAAGAGCTGAAAGAGATGGGATCCCGCTACGGGTTTGACCTGGGCCGTCCGGCAGCCAACGCCCGCGAAGCCATCCAATGGCTGTACCTGGCCTACCTGGCAGCCGTCAAGGAGCAAAACGGGGCGGCCATGTCCTTGGGGCGGGTGTCCACCTTCCTGGACATCTACATCGAGCGGGATCTGCAGGCCGGGATCCTCACCGAGGAAGAGGCCCAGGAGCTCATTGACCACTTTGTTATGAAGCTGCGCATGGTCAGGTTTTTGCGCACGCCCGAGTACAACGAGCTATTCAGCGGGGATCCCACCTGGGTTACCGAGTGCATCGGCGGCATGGGCCTGGATGGGCGGCCTTTGGTTACCAAAACCAGCTTCCGCATGCTGCACACCCTTTACAACCTGGGGCCGGCGCCAGAGCCCAACTTGACCGTGCTCTGGTCGGAGCGGCTGCCGGAAGCCTTCAAGCGCTACTGCGCCAAGGTCTCCATTGAAACCAGCTCCATCCAGTACGAAAACGACGACTTGATGCGCCCCTACTGGGGAGATGACTACGGCATCGCCTGCTGCGTGTCGGCCATGCGCATCGGCAAGCAAATGCAGTTCTTTGGGGCGCGGGTGAACTTGGCCAAGTGCCTGCTCTATGCCATCAACGGCGGTCGGGATGAGATCTCCGGCGAGCAGGTGGCTCCTGCTTTCGCCCCCATCACCGCCGATGTCCTGGACTACAACGAGGTGTGGCCGCGCATGGCGCAGATGATGGCCTGGCTGGCCAAAACCTACGTCAACACCATGAACATCATCCACTACATGCACGACAAGTACTGCTACGAGCGCCTGGAGATGGCCCTGCACGACCGGGACGTGCTGCGCACCATGGCCTTTGGGTTGGCCGGCCTGTCGGTAACAGCCGACTCCCTATCCGCCATCAAATACGCGCGGGTACGGGCCATCCGGGATGAGCGGGGCCTAGTGGTGGATTACGCGGTGGAGGGCGACTTCCCCAAATACGGCAACAACGACGACCGAGTTGACTCCATTGCGGTGCAACTGGTGCAGACCTTCATGGCCGAGCTGCGCAAGCACAAGACCTACCGCAATGCCATCCCCACCCAGTCCATCCTCACCATCACCTCCAACGTGGTCTACGGCAAGAAAACCGGCAACACCCCCGACGGGCGGCGAGCGGGCGAGCCCTTTGCCCCAGGGGCCAACCCCATGCACGGCCGGGACACCAAGGGGGCGGTGGCGTCGCTGGCTTCGGTGGCCAAGCTGCCCTACGACGACGCTCTGGATGGGATCTCCAACACCTTCTCGATTGTGCCGGCGGCCCTAGGTCGCACAGCGGAGGAGCGGGTTGCCAATCTAGTGGGGCTGCTGGATGGCTACATGCGGGATGGCGGTTTCCACCTCAACGTCAATGTTCTCAACCGCGAGACCCTGCTGCATGCCATGGAGCACCCGGAGCTCTACCCACAGCTCACCATCCGGGTTTCCGGCTATGCGGTGAACTTCATCAAGCTCACCCGCGAGCAGCAACTGGATGTCATTAACCGCACGTTCCATCAACACTGCTAAAAGACCAGCCTGGGGATCCCTGAAGTCCGCCCATACCGGGGTCGATGGAAGGGATCCCCCATCGATAACCGAGGAGGCCCGATGATCATGACTGTTTGTAGCGCTGCGGATCTGGTCAGCCAGTATGCCTCAGGACGGCGCGATTTTCGGGAGATCGATTTGCAGGGGGCTGAGCTGCAGGGGATCCATTTGGCTGGCGCCGATCTCAGCTATGCCGATTTCAGTGGGGCCAACTTGGCGGGGGCCAATTTGCGGGGGTGCGATCTCAGTTTTGCCGACTTCAGCGGAGCCAACCTATTGGGAGCCGATCTGCGGGGATGTCTCCTCTTTGGCAGCGATTTTCGAGAGGCCCTCTTAGAAGGCGCCCTGCTGGATCACGCAGATGTCGATGCCTATACCCATTTCCCGAAGGATTTTGATCCCAAGGCCCACCGCCTGCACGGCATCACGGTGGATACCTCCGTGCCTAGCCCACACGACCCATCGGTCTGAGCTGGGTGGGATCCCCAAGCTGCCCTTTCGGCTTTTTATCCCCCTTTCTCCCTTCCAGCCAGGATAGCAGCGGTCTAGCTAAAAGACCCTAGGGATCTAAAAAAATCTAGTCCCAACCTAATCCAAAGAGAAATGGAAACTGTGTTCTATTTAACCTGAGTTAGCAATCTGGAAGAAAACCTCAAGATTGATTGATATTTTGCAAAAGTCATCCAGGATAAAAGTATGGATACCGTTATGAACCCCCTGACACCAATTGCTGGGCGCATTCACTCGGTGGAAACCTGTGGCACCGTCGATGGGCCAGGAATCCGCTTCGTAATTTTTACACAGGGTTGTCCACTTCGCTGTTTGTATTGCCACAACCCTGACTGTCGGGATCCGCAGGCGGGACAGCTTGTTACGGTTGAGTCTTTAATTGCCGAGATCCAACGTTACAAGAATTACTTGCGAGGGGGGGGAGTTACGGCTACCGGGGGAGAGCCTTTAATGCAACCCACCTTTGTAGCTGAGATCTTCCGTCGCTGTCATGAGTTGGGCTTGCACACGGCTTTGGATACTTCTGGCTATGGGCAACTGGAAGCAGCCAAGCCTGTGTTGGAGCATACAGATTTGGTGTTGCTGGATATCAAGTCTTATCTGCCGGAGCTGTATCGAAAGGTCACCGGCGTTTCGCTAGAACCCACTCTTAATCTGGCCCGCTATTTAGACCAGATCCACAAGCCCACCTGGATTCGTTTTGTGCTGGTTCCCGGCTTGACGGATCCCGAGGAAAACATTAAGGGTCTGGCCGAGTTTGTGGCCACCTTATCCAACGTGGAGCGAGTGGAAGTTTTGCCCTTTCACAAGATGGGGGAATACAAATGGCAGCAATTGGGATTGCCTTACACCCTTGCCGATGTCGATCCACCCACACCCGAACAGGTGAATCACGCCTTACAAATCTTTCGGGATCAAGGACTGGTGGCTATTTGACAATTCTGCAGTTGCGGCTTGGGTCAGCATAGCCAGGTCATGCTCAGATCCGAAGTGATTCACAGTTAATCTCTGCACCGTCTCCAGATTGGCCCTGAGCTGACTGGAATCCAAGTTGATCCCCAGGCTAACTTTACGGACTCTATGTGAACTGAAGAATACCCCAAGAGGAGGGATCCCCAATGGAAGTTTGCGTCACCTACCGCGATGGTGTTCAGTTCCAAGCGGAAAGCCGAGGGCACCGCATTCTCAGCGATCAGCCTTTGGACAACCACGGTCGAGATCAGGGAATGACGCCGCCGGAATGGTTTTTGGCTTCTCTGGGTGCCTGTGTTGGTTTTTATGCCGTCAAATATCTGGAAGCGCGACAGTTGGATCCCAGTGGGTTGGCTGTGGTGGTCACGGCGGAGAAAGTTGAGCATCCGGCTCGCCTAGACAACATTCACATTCGTGTAAAAACTGGGATCCCGCTGGACGGAAGGCATCAAAAGGGGCTGGAAAAAGCAGTTGATGCCTGCATCATTCACAATACGCTCACCCATCCTCCCACCCTGACCACCGAAATCCAAGTTCCTGCTCCTGTTGGCGCCTAGATTGCCATTCGGGTTATTCGACTATTTCCAACTATCCGATTGTCAATTGTTCCTATCGTCTAAGTCTTGATGAGTTTTGGAGGGATCCACCGATGCCAGTAACCAATCTAGCCGAGCTGGAAACCTTGATCCAGCAGGTGAAGGCTGCCCAAGCTGAATATGCAACTTTCACCCAAGAACAGGTAGACCGGATTTTTCACAGAGCCGCTCTGGCTGCCAACAACGAACGGATCCCGTTGGCCAAGCTGGCGGTACAGGAAACCGGCATGGGTATTGTGGAGGACAAGGTGATCAAAAATCACTTTGCCTCGGAATACATTTACAACAAATACAAACACGAGAAAACCTGCGGGGTTATCGAGCGGGATGAGAGCTTTGGCTACGAGCGCATTGCTGAACCAGTAGGGCTTTTGGCAGGTATTGTGCCGGTAACCAACCCCACGTCAACGACCATTTTCAAGGCTCTGATCACCCTAAAAACCCGCAACGGCATTATCTTTTCCCCTCATCCCCGCGCCAAAAAATGTACTATTGCCGCAGCCAAAGTGGTTAAGGAAGCTGCCGAGGCAGCGGGCGCTCCTGTGGGGTTGATCGGCTGGATCGACGAGCCCACCATCGAGCTGTCCCAGGCTTTGATGCAGCATCCTGAGGTGAAGCTGATCTTGGCTACCGGCGGGCCTGGCATGGTTAAAGCGGCCTATTCTTCGGGCCACCCGTCTTTGGGGGTGGGAGCGGGCAATACCCCGGCAGTGATCGATGCCAGTGCCGATATTCCCATGGCTGTCAGCTCGATTTTGTTGAGCAAGACCTTCGACAACGGCATGATCTGTGCCTCAGAACAGGCAGTGGTGGTGGTGGATGCCATCTACGAGCAGGTCAAGGCCGAGTTTCGCCATCGGGGGGCCTACATTTTGGATCTGGAACAAACCGAAGCCGTGCGCCGCATCCTTCTCAAAGACGGTCGCCTCAATCCGGCCATTGTGGGCCAGTCGGTGCAGACCATCGCTGCCCTGGCCGGTATCCAGGTACCCGAAGGCACCAAACTGCTGATTGGGGAAGTGGAGAAGGTGGGGCCGGAGGAGCCCTTCTCCTACGAAAAATTGGCCCCTGTTCTGGCCCTCTACCGCGCCAACGATTTCCACAGCGCCGTAGATGTTGCTGTCCAACTGGTCAATTTCGGCGGGCGGGGACACACCTCTGTTTTGTATACAGATCCCGCCAATCGAGACGATATTGCCTACTTTGAGAATGCCCTGCAAACCGGTCGAGTCTTGATCAACACTCCCTCTTCACAAGGGGCCATTGGGGATCTCTACAACTTCAAGCTGGATCCCTCTCTGACCTTGGGCTGTGGCACTTGGGGGGGCAACTCTGTCTCCGACAATGTGGGGCCGCATCACCTGCTCAACCTCAAAACCGTGACCCAACGCCGGGAAAACATGCTCTGGTTTCGGATCCCGCCCAAGGTTTACTTCAAGCCCGGATGTCTACCCATTGCTCTGCGGGAATTGGCCGGCAAAAAACGCGCCTTTTTGGTGACCGATAAGCCGCTCTTTGAACTGGGCATGTTGCATCCCATCACCCAGGTTTTGGATGAGATTCGCGTGAGCTGGGATGTGTACCACGATGTAGAGCCGGATCCCACCCTCAGCAACGTCAATCGCGGTCTGGAGCAGTTGCGCCAGTTTCAACCGGATGTGATCATCGCGGTCGGCGGGGGATCCCCGATGGATGCGGCCAAGGTGATGTGGCTGATGTACGAGCAGCCCCAGGTGGAGTTTGATGGCTTGGCGATGCGCTTTATGGACATCCGCAAGCGGGTTTACGAGCTGCCCCCACTGGGGCAAAAAGCTCAGCTCATCTGCATCCCCACCACTTCCGGCACGGGATCCGAGGTAACGCCCTTTGCCGTAGTGACCGATGACCGGGTGGGGATCAAATACCCCCTGGCGGACTACGCCCTCACCCCCACCATGGCCATTGTGGATCCGGATCTCACCTTAAAGATGCCCAAGAAGCTAACGGCTTATGGCGGCATCGATGCCCTCACCCACGCTCTGGAAGCCTATGTGTCGGTGATGGCCAGCGACTTTACCGATGGGCTGGCCCTGCAGGCCATCAAGCTCCTGATGACCTACCTGCCGCGGGCCTACGAGAAGGGCGCCGAGGATCCCGAAGCGCGGGAAAAAGTCCACTACGCCGCCACCATTGCCGGCATGGCCTTTGCCAACGCCTTTTTGGGGGTGTGCCACTCCCTGGCCCACAAGCTGGGATCCACCTTCCATCTGCCCCACGGCCTGGCCAATGCCCTGATGATCACCCACGTCATCCGCTACAACGCCACCGACGCCCCCTTTAAGCAGGCCATCTTTCCCCAATACCGCTATCCCAACGCCAAGCACCGCTACGCGGAAATTGCCGATTACCTACAGTTGGGCGGGGCGGATGACGATGAAAAGGTCATGCGCCTGATTGAGGCCATCGAAGAGCTCAAGCGGAAACTGGAGATCCCGGCCACCATTCGCGAGGCCCTGGGGGAGAAAGAGCGGGAGTTTTACGACCGTCTGGAGGCGATGGCGGAGCAAGCCTTTGACGACCAATGCACCGGCGCCAACCCCCGCTATCCCCTCATTCAAGACATGAAGGAGCTGTACGTTTTGGCCTATCGGGGCTGCCGGGTGGATTCTGCTCTCTACCACCAGCCGGAACCAGTGTTGGCCTAAGGAGTAGGGTATGTGGCAACGACTGGATCCCAGTGTGGATATCTGGAGGGCCCGATCCCATCCCCTGAATCCCATTTTTCTGCCCCGTTCGGTGGCGGTGGTGGGGGCCACGGAGCGGGAGGGCAGCGTGGGGCGGACGGTGTTGTGGAACCTCATTAGCCACCCCTTTGGCGGCACGGTTTACCCGGTCAATCCCAAGCGGCACCAGGTGTTGGGGATCCGGGCCTACGAGCGGCTGTCCGCTCTGCCGGAGCCGGTGGATCTGGCCATTATCGCCATTCCGGCAGCGGGGGTGCCCAAGGTGGTGCAGGAGTGCGTAGAAGCCGGGGTCAAGGGCGCCATTGTTCTTTCAGCAGGCTTCAAGGAAACGGGCCCTGCTGGCTGGGAGCTGGAGAAGCAAATTCAGCAGACTATCCAATCGCGTCAGCGGGACGGAGTCCTTGGGAAGCTGCGCTTGATTGGCCCCAACTGCCTGGGGATCCAAAACCCCCACACGGGCTTAAACGCCACCTTTGCTGCCCAGATGGCCCGGCCCGGCAATGTGGGCTTCATCAGCCAAAGTGGGGCCCTGTGCACCTCGATCCTGGACTGGAGCCTGCAGGAAAATGTGGGCTTCAGCGCCTTTATCTCCCTGGGATCCATGCTGGATGTGGGCTGGGGAGACTTAATCGACTACTTGGGCGAGGATCCCCATACCCACAGCATTGTCTTGTACATGGAATCCATCGGGGATGCCCGCTCTTTTCTGTCCGCGGCCCGAGAGGTGGCCCTGAGCAAGCCCATCATTGTCATCAAGGCGGGGCGCACCCAGGCGGCAGCCCAAGCAGCCGCTTCCCACACGGGCTCCCTCACCGGCAGCGACGCAGTGTTGGATGCGGCCTTCCGCCGTTGCGGCGTGCTGCGGGTGGATCACATTGAAGATCTCTTCGACCTGGCGGAGGTGCTGTCCAAACAGCCCCGTCCTCAGGGCCCTCACCTGACCATCCTCACCAATGCCGGCGGGCCAGGGGTGCTGGCCACCGATGCCCTCATCCGCGCCGGGGGATCCCTGGCCCAGCTCTCCCCCCAAACCCTGGAGCAGCTTAACCAGCTCTTGCCCCCCCACTGGAGCCACGGCAATCCCATTGATATTTTGGGGGATGCCGATCCGGAGCGCTTTGCCCAAGTTTTGGAAGTGGTGTTGCAAGATCCCGACAGCCAGGGCTGTCTGGTCATCCTCACCCCCCAAGCCATGACGGATCCCACGGCCACTGCCGAGAAAGTGGTGGAGACCTGGCGGCGCAGTGGATCCCGGCAGCCTATCCTGGCCAGTTGGATGGGGGGAGCTGGCGTGGATGCGGGCGAGCACATCCTCAACCAAGCCGGGATCCCCACCTACCGCTACCCGGATCAAGCGGCGCGGGTGTTCGGCTATTTGTGGCGATTTAGCTACAACCTCAAGGCCCTCTACGAAACCCCCACCCTGGCTCCCACCAGGCCAGTGGAGCAGGAAAAAGTGCAGCAAACCCTTGCCCAGGCGAGGCGGGAAGGCCGCACGCTTCTCACGGAGGTCGAATCTAAGGAAATCCTGGCCGCCTACGGGATCCCCGTGGTGCCGACGCGGGTGGCCGAGAGCCCCGAAGCAGCAGTGGAAGCTGCCGAGGCCATGGGTTACCCGGTGGTGGTGAAGCTCTACTCCCACACCCTCACCCACAAAACCGATGTGGGCGGCGTGCAGCTCAACCTGCCCGATGCTGAGGCGGTGCGCCGGGCCTTCGGGCAAATCCTCCGCAACGTCAGCGAGAAAGCGGGGCCGGAGCACTTCCAGGGGGTCACGGTGCAGCCGATGGTGGACACGGATGGCTATGAGCTGATCCTGGGGAGCAGCCAGGATCCCCAGTTTGGGCCGGTGTTGCTGTTTGGCAGTGGCGGACAACTGGTGGAGGTGTTTCAGGATCGCTCCATTGGCCTTCCCCCCCTCAACACCACCTTGGCGCGGCGCCTGATGGAAAACACCCTCATCTACAAGGCCCTCAGGGGGGTACGCGGACGCCCAGCCGTCGATCTGGAGGCCCTGGAACAGCTCTTGGTGCGCTTTAGCCAACTGGTGGCCGAGCAGCGGGAGATTAAAGAGATCGACATCAATCCGCTGCTGGCTTCCAGCGAGGGCCTGCTGGCTTTGGATGCCCGCGTCATTTTGCGAACCGAGCAGGATCCCCAGGTGCCCTTGGCCATCCGCCCCTATCCCACCCAGTACATCTGGAGCTTCCGGGACGGCATCACCATTCGCCCCATTCGCCCTGAAGACGAGCCTTTGGTGATCGATTTTCACCGCCACGTCTCCGATTACAGCGTCTATCTGCGCTACTTCCACCCGATCAAATACAGCGCCCGCATCGCCCACGAGCGCCTTACCCGCATTTGCTTTAACGATTACGACCGCGAGATTGCCTTAGTAGCAGAAAAACAGGAGCCAGAGGCCAATCGCGTCAGCGGGACGAAGTCCTTAATCCTCGGCATCAGCCGCCTCTCCAGAAAACATGGCTTTCCCCAAGAAGCAGAGTTTGCCATGCTGGTGGCGGATCCCTACCAACGGCAAGGGATTGGCACAGAGCTGTTGACCCGCCTCATTCAGGTGGCCCGCTGCGAAGGGATCCAGCACCTCACCGGCGAGGTTCTTTGCGAAAACGAGGCCATGCGCCGCCTGTGTCAGCGGCTGGGGTTTCAGTTGCGCCCTTCTCCAGAGGATCCCGGGATCCTCAAGGCTGCTCTGGCTTTAATCTCCGATCCGCCAATCCTCGCCACCTGCTCCCCCTAGAGATCCCCAGAGAACTAAAAACGGTTTACCGACTGGCTTACCGTAGAATAAGACGGGAAGAGTCCTGGCGCTGGTCCCCTCCCCTTTTGGGAGGGGGGTTGGGGGTGAGGGCGGACTCCCTCTGAGGAGGAGGAGAAGTTTTTGGGGATTGCTATGAACACTGAAGGGACACCTGCGAACAAATGGGGGATCCCCTCAGCAATCGAGGTGGTCTGGTCTGGGAGAGTTGGGG
The DNA here is from genome assembly GCF_054059455.1 of Thermostichus sp. MS-CIW-23. Taxonomy (NCBI): domain Bacteria; kingdom Bacillati; phylum Cyanobacteriota; class Cyanophyceae; order Thermostichales; family Thermostichaceae; genus Thermostichus; species Thermostichus sp. MS-CIW-23. Next base: position 11,813 of record NZ_JBSSCC010000046.1, read on the forward strand.
CCGGGATCCGCAGGCTGCCGGTGAGCATGGGGCGGTGGCTGGGGATGGGATCCCTAATTTTTGGCCTTCTTCTTGGCCTCAGTGGTTGTGTCAGCGGTATGGGCTCAGGGGGATCCAGAGAGGAAGTAGCGATTCTCCTGGCCTCCTTTGCGGTAACTCGAGACGCTTACCGGAAAATCGTTCCTGCCTTTGAGGCCCACTGGCTGGCGAAAACGGGGCAACGGGTGCGCGTAGAAAGCAGCTACGGCGGCTCAGCAACGCAATCGCGGGCAGTTATTGACGGGCTGGATGCCGATGTGGTGGCCTTGGCCCTGGCTTTGGATGTGGAGCGCCTCGTGGCTGCGGGTCTCATCCAGCCGGGATGGGAAGCCCGTACCCCCAACCAAGGGATCGTTACCCGTTCGGTGGCAGTAATTGTAACGCGGGAGGGCAACCCCCAGGGGATCCGCTCTTGGCAAGATCTGGCTCGGCCCGGCTTGCAGGTGGTTACCGCCAACCCCAAGACCTCAGGGGGCGCCCGCTGGAACTTTTTAGCCCTCTGGAGCGCTGTCCCTGAACCCCAGGCTCTGGCCTTCACCACCCAGGTCTACAAGAATGTCCGCATTTTGCCGCGGGACTCACGAGAGGCCACCGATGTTTTTTTCCAAAAAGGGCAAGGGGATGCCCTGCTCACCTACGAACATGAGGTGATCTTGGCCAGCCTGCGCGGCCAATCCCTGTTCTATGTGGTGCCGGATCCCAACATTTCCATCGACAACCCCGTAGCCGTGGTGGATGCCAATGTGGATCGCAAAGGCACCCGTGCCGTGGCCGAAGCCTTTGTGGACTACCTATTCACCCCAGAAGCGCAGCGGGCCTTTGCCGAGGTGGGCTTTCGCCCGGTGGAGCCGACGGTGGCCCAAGAGTTTGCCTGGCGGTACCCTCCTGTTGAGAAGCGGGTTACCGTCGCCGACCTGGGCGGCTGGGAGGTTGTCCAAAGCCGCTTTTTTGCCGATGGGGCCTTGTTTGACCGCATCCAAGCTCAGTTGTAGGGAGTCTCCCTTGTTTTGGATCCCCGTTCAAGTTATCCTGGGAGCTGTATCAACGGTTTGTTGACAGGTTTACCGTAGATTAGCCGCGAGTTTAACTGCCCTCACCCTCTCCAGAAGACTCAGCCGGCAACCATCCAGCAACTTCTCAGGCAAACCACTAGCTAGGCAGAACCTATGGGTATCACCATCGAAGGGGTATCGAAGCGTTTTGGCGAGTTTCAGGCCCTTCACCCCACCGATCTCACCATTCCTACGGGATCCCTGGTGGCCTTGTTGGGGCCGTCGGGTTCTGGCAAATCCACCCTGCTGCGTCTCATTGCCGGCCTAGAAAAGCCGGATACGGGGCGGATTTTCCTCACCGGGCGGGATGCTACCCATGCCAGCGTTCAAGAGCGCAACATTGGTTTTGTCTTTCAGCACTATGCCCTGTTCAAGCACATGACGGTGCGGCAGAACATCGCCTTTGGCTTGGAGATCCGCAAGGCTTCACGGGCCGAGATCCGGGCGCGAGTGGATGAGCTGTTGGAGCTGGTGCAGCTATCGGGGTTCGGGGATCGCTACCCCTCTCAACTCTCTGGGGGGCAGCGGCAGCGGGTGGCCCTGGCCCGCGCTTTGGCGGTGGAGCCGCAGGTGTTGTTGTTGGATGAGCCCTTTGGGGCTCTGGATGCCAAAGTCCGCAAAGAGCTGCGCAAATGGCTGCGGCGCCTGCACGACGAGGTGCATGTGACAACGGTATTTGTAACCCACGACCAAGAGGAAGCCATGGAGGTGGCGGATCAGATCGTGGTGATGAACCAGGGGCGGATCGAACAGGTGGGATCCCCGGCAGAAATCTATGACCATCCAGCTACACCCTTTGTGATGAGCTTTGTCGGCCCAGTCAACGAGCTTTCTCCCCGTTCCCAACTCTCCTGCCAGCTTCCCGAGGTGCAGACCGGCCCGCATCAGCTTTTTTTGCGCCCCCACGATGTGCAGATTGAGGTCAACCCCGGCAGCAGTGGTGTTTCTGCCCGCGTTAAGGAGATCATCCACCTGGGTCGGGAGATTCAGGCGGAGCTGATTCTTAGCGATGGCGGATCCCTGTGGGCCCATCTCAGCCGCGAGCAATATGCCAACCAACCCCTGCAGGTGGGGCAGCAGGTCTATGTGCGCCCCAAGGTGGTGAAAGCCTTTCCCGTCAAAAAAACCGAGATGACCGCAATGCCGGTGGGAGCTTGAGAAACGTTGCTGCAAGCTTTGTCTCAACTGTCTTGGCCGTGGCGGCTGACCCTGGGCTATCTCTTCTTGATGTTGATTCTGCCGCTGGCTGCCTTGATTGCCAAGTCCAGCAGCGTGGGCTGGGCGGAGTTTTGGCGGATCGCGACGGATCCCGTGGCCCTCTCCGCCTATGAAGTTACTTTTGTAACCGCGTTGCTGGCGGCTCTGATCAACGGCGTGATGGGCACCCTGACTGCCTGGGTGCTGGTGCGCTACGCCTTCCCCGGCAAAAAGCTTCTCGAGGGGTTGATCGATCTGCCGTTTGCTTTGCCCACCGCCGTGGCCGGCCTCACCCTGGCAACGGTTTACAGCAGCAACGGCTGGATTGGATCCCTTTTGGCCCCCTTGGGGATCCGCATCTCCTTTACCCGCTTGGGGGTGGGGGTGGCGATGCTGTTTATTTCTTTTCCCTTTGTGGTGCGGACGGTGCAGCCGGTGTTGCAGGAGCTGGAGAAAGATGTGGAAGAGGCAGCCTGGAGTTTGGGGGCTTCCCGCTTTCAGACCTTCCGGCGCGTGGTGCTGCCCCAGATCCTGCCGGCAGTGCTCACCGGGGTGGCCCTGGGGTTTTCCCGCGCCGTTGGGGAATACGGCTCTGTGGTGATCATCGCTTCCAGCATTCCCTTTCGGGATTTGATCGCGGCGGTGCTGGTGATTCAGCGGCTGGAACAACACGACTATGCCGGGGCAACGGTGATCGGAACGGTGATGTTGGGGATCTCTTTCCTGTCGCTGGTGGTAATTAACCTTCTGCAAGCCTGGGGAAGTCGCCATGAAACCTAAGGGGGTATCGGGTGTCAAGCCGGAGCCATCGACAAACCCTTGGCTGTCGGGCCTGTTGATCGGGATCGTCGGGCTCTACATCGCGCTGCTGCTGGGGATCCCGGTGGTGAACATCTTCTATCAGGCGTTTCGAGAAGGGATCCCAGCCTTTCTCCATCGCCTGACGGAGCGGGAGTTGCTCAGTGCCCTGCGGTTGACGGTGCTGACGGCGCTGGTCGTTGTGCCCCTCAATACCTTTTTCGGCCTCTGTGCCGCCTTGGCCATTGCCCACCGGCGTTTTCCGGGGCGGGCGCTGCTGCTGAGCCTGATCGACTTGCCCTTTTCCATTTCCCCGGTGGTGGCCGGCCTAATGCTGGTGCTCATCTTCGGGCGTCAGGGTTGGCTGGGATCCTGGAACTTGCGGGTTATCTTTGCATTTCCGGGCATTGTGTTGGCAACGGCTTTCATCACCCTTCCTTTTGTGGCGCGGGAAGTGTTGCCGGTGTTGGAGGAGGCAGGCACCGACCAGGAAGAAGCCGCCAAAACGCTGGGGGCGACCCCCTGGCAGATCTTCTGGAGAATCACCCTGCCCAACATCCGCTGGGGCCTTCTGTACGGTGTCATCTTGACCAATGCCCGCGCCATGGGGGAGTTCGGCGCTGTGGCTGTGGTTTCCGGCAACATCATTGGCCGCACCCAGACCTTGCCCCTGTTCGTGGAAGATGCCTACCGCAGTTATGCCACCGGCTCAGCCTATGCGGCGGCGGTGGTGCTCTCCTTGCTGGCGGTGGTAACCCTAGTGGCTAGGGAGTTCCTTGAGCGGGGATCCCATTCCCGCCGGATCTTTTGATCCGTCAGGGTGTGGATCAGACGGGCTCGGTGAGGATCTCTGGCAGACAAACCTTAGTGCCCCCCAGGCCGCAGTAGCCGCGCGGATTCTTGGCCAGATATTGCTGGTGGTAGTCTTCGGCGTAGTAAAACTCAGGCGCGTCTAAGATCTCGGTGGTGATCTGGCCGTAGCCGTGGGCGGTCAGGGCCTGCTGATAGAGATCGCGGGTTTTTTCCGCCAGCTCCCGCTGCGCCGGAGAATACACATAGATGCCGGAGCGGTATTGGGTGCCCACGTCATTGCCCTGGCGCATCCCCTGGGTAGGGTCGTGATTTTCCCAAAACACCTTCAGCAGTTGGGCATAGCTGACCTGAGCCGGGTCGTAAACCACCCGCACCACTTCGTTGTGGCCGGTCAGGCCAGTACAGACCTCTTCATAGGTGGGGTTGGGGGTAAACCCGCCGGCATAGCCCACCGCTGTGCTGAACACCCCTGGCACCTGCCAAAACTTGCGCTCTGCCCCCCAGAAGCAGCCCATGCCAAACATGGCCAGCTCCATGCCCTCGGGAAAAGGCGGCTGCAGCGGATGGCCATTGACAAAATGCCGATTCACGATCACCATCGGCTCGGCCCGGCCCGGCAAGGCTTCTTCCGGTTTGGGCAGGGACAGTTTCTTGCCAAGTTTGCCAAAGCCAAAGAGCACCATAGGGACAGCCCGATACATTCGTTAACAGTTACCAGCCTAGCTCAGTTGGCTCCTCATGTGTTGGAAAAATCCTTGATCGGGTCAGCTCACCGATTCAAAAGCCCCCAGCCGCTTGGCCACTAGCAAATAGACGGTCATGATCCCCATCGGCACAACCGTGAAGGCTGCCGCCAAGGGAATGTTGCCAGAGGTGCCCTGAAAGGCGAGAACTGCCTGCCCGATGAAATAGCTGGAATTGCCCAGAGAATAAGGCACCACAAAATCTCCTAGCGTTAAGGAAAAGGTGAAGACCGACCCGGCCAGGATCCCTGGCAAGGCGAGGGGAAGAGTAACATGGCGGAACGTTTGCCAACCCTGAGCTCCCAAATCTGCAGAAGCCTCAATTAAGCTATCAGGCACTCGCTCCAAAGCCGCCTGGATCGGCAGAATCATATAGGGCAGCCAAACATAGAGAAACACCAAGAAAATACCCAAGTTGGATACGGCCAGCGATGGCCCACCGATCCCGGGCAACTGCAAAATCTTTTCTACCCAGCCCTGTAGGCCCACATGGGCGAGTAGGTAGGTGAGGATCCCTTCTTTGGCCAGGATCAACTTCCAGGCATAAACCCGAATCAAATAACTAGACCAAAGCGGTAGGAGCACCAACAAGTACAAAAAGCCCTTCCAGCGAGGAGAGGCCAGTCTGACCATGGTATAGGCCAGAGGAAAAGCCAACACAATGGCAGCCAAAGTGACTGCCAAAGCCATAGTCAAGCTGCGGACAAAGATATCCACATTGGCCGGAGTGAGCAGCTCTCGATAGGTGGCCAAAGTAAACTTTCTCAGGATCAGGCCGGTAAAGGGATCCAGATGATAAAAACTTTGCAGCAGCAGCGCCAGCAGCGGCCCCAAGTAAAAGACCAGCAACCAAATGAGAGGTGGCCCCAACAGAATGGCAAGGGTGAGCGTCGGGTGACGATAGAGGAATCCAAACAGATCGGGTTTATCGGTTATCTGAGTTGTTTTGGCCATGGCCAGGCAGGCATGAAGATCAGCTTTTCATTCCCTCTTTTTGGTGTTATTGGAATTGTAGGTCGACGAGCCAATAGAATTCAACAGAATTGGGATTGAGAAAGTGCGAACAGGCAAGAGGGATTGGCTTGTCTACACCTGCCGGCGGGTATCCTTTGAGGGAAAACGGCAATCAGAAGATGCCGGTATCTTGGCGGGAAGTGGAGGGCCATCGTAGACAGGGATCCTTTGAACCTTTTGGGGGCATTGGGAGTCAGACAAAGCAAGGTTGAGAACAAGGGAGCGTCCTCTCGTGCAGGCGGCAAAGGATACATCCGATTGGGAGCTGATCCAGCGCTGCCTCAACGGCGACAGCCAGAGCTTTCGCCAACTCTACCGCAAATACCAGCAGTCGGTACGGAATATCCTCTATCCCTTGTGTGGAGCCGATCTTTTGGATGACCTGGTACAGGAAGTGTTTATTCGTGCCTGGAAAGGGTTGCCTCGGTTTCGCGGCTCGGCCCAGTTTTCCACTTGGCTGTATCGCATCTGCTGGAATGTGGCCTCAGATCAGCGACGGCGCTGCGCCCGGCAACACTCCCAAACCCAAAACCTGGCCCTCGGATCGGATATCGCTCACCCTGGCCCCGACCTGATGCACTTGCACTACCAACAGGCTCTACAGCAAAGCATGGCTCAGCTCAGCCCCGAACACAGAATGGTTGTAAACTACCCGACCCTGACTGCTTCGCAGTACAGGGCGGGCTTTCGGTAGCCCTGCAGTTGGCAAGCCAACCACGAACCTCTAGGCTGGTTCACAGCAGCCCCCAAAAGCGCAATTACGTTTGCACCATTCAAGTCCGCATCTCCTTCCCATCCACAGTGCCCACACTTAAACTTCTTTCCACTGCGGTAGGATTGCGCAGGGTCGGGATGAATGTGCAAACACCGGTGGCAGGTCTGCGACGTGTAGGCAGGCGGCACAAGAATCAGAGCAACCCCCGCACGCAGAGCCTTGCACTCCAAAAATTGACGGAGTTGATAAAACGCCCAACTGTTGGCCCTGCGCCGTTCGGCTTTGCTGCGTGGCTGTTGATTGACTCTTTTCCGGATCCCTGTCAAGTCTTCCAGAGCAATAGCGCTGTTGGTAGCTTTTGCCCTAGAGACAATAGCTTTGGAGATGCGATGATTGACCCACGTTTGAAAGCGTCTCTCCTTGCCAGACAGCCGTTGCAACAGTTCTCTGCATCTGCGCCGCGAACTGCGTGTGCCCTTACTGGCTTTGCGTTGGAGTACCGCCCTCAGCTTGGAGTAGTGGTCTCGGATTCGGTTCAACTGCTGTCCATTCCAGTTGTCCCCCTCTGACGTATGGGCAATATCCGTCCTTCCCAAATCCACGCCCAGCACTCTATCCGTGCCTTGCGGTGGGGATGGCTCCGCTTCCACACAGATCTGAATAGAGTAGGAGCCGTCTTTACGCTTGACCAGAGTGGCAGATTTGGGATTGGAGCCTGCCAACTGTTCTCTCTGGTAACGGCCAATCGCCAGCTCAAAGCGCTCCCGACCCTCCACCGTGGTCAGCGACACCGTCCAGTCTTTCTCGCGGAACGAAAAGATACGGGCATCGTAGGTCGCAAAGCCTCTCTTGAACGCTTTGACCGGACGGTTTTTCTGTCGGGCAACTTTACGGGCACCGGCCAGCCGTCTGCAGACCTGCTGAGCCAAGTTACTGGATAAGCCGAACCGAGCGCGAATCTGGTAATAGCAAAGGGACTGGAGTTTGACTGCGTTGACTACTTTTTCTGGTGTGTTTTGGTTGACCCAGTTCAACGCCTGCACAAAGGCATCCATTGTCGCATCCAACTTTGCGGCTTGCGACTGGGACACCTTGAGCTTGCAGGAGACGGTCAGGACTTGAGTCATGGTTCTATCATAACTTCCGCATTCCTCCCGACACTGACCCTACGGGTACAGTGCGGGGCTCCTGCGATTTCTAGCTGAAAATTCTCGAAGAGGCCGCTCCATTTTAATTGGATGGCTGGTTGGTATGAGCTGTTATGGTCATTTAAACAGGAATGAAACATTTCCGCCTGGCTCCCCTCTTCCTCTGAGAGAAGGGGTGAAGGCAGTGGCAGGGAGCGTTTGGGGAGTGTCTCAACCTAGCTTGAAATGACTATAACAAGGCGCTTAAATATCCAGGGCAACAATGACAGGGGCATGATCGCTGGGTTTTTCCGCCCGCCGTGGCTCAACATCGATCCAGCAAGCGGTGGCTTTCTCCTGTAGCTCACGAGACAGATAATGATGATCAATGCGCCAGCCGCGATTCCTTTGAAACCCCCCCGAGCGATAGTCCCACCAGCTAAAATGGCCGGGATCGGGGGTGAACTTGCGAAATGCATCCTCAAACCCCAAAGCCAAGATCTCCCGCAGGGCTTGTCGCTCCGGTTCGGAAGCCATGATTTCTCCCGCTTTTTGGGGATCGTAAATATCCCGATCTTCCAGGGCAATGTTAAAGTCCCCGCAGAGCAGGATGGGATCCCCTTGGCTCAGGGCAACGGCGAGGTAATCCTTCAGCGTGGCTAGCCAGCGCAATTTATAGGCGTATTTTTCCGATCCCACCTCAGAACCGTTGGGCACATAAAGGTTGAGAATACGGATCCCGCGGTAGATGGCGCTCATCAGCCGCTTTTGCTCGTCCAAATCTGCCGCCGAAGGCAGCAGCGCACCAAACCCCCGTTCTACTTTTTCCGGGGGATCCCGGCTGATCAGAGCCACACCGTTGTAGGACTTTTGCCCGTAGACCTCCACATGAAAGCCCCGCTCCTGAAAGGCCGCCCGGGGAAAGTCTTCATCCACCACCTTAGTCTCCTGCAGGCAGAGCACATCCAGGGATCCCTGGCTGTCCAGCCAAGCCAAAACCTGAGGCAGCCGGGTGCGAATGGAGTTGACATTCCAGGTAGCCACTTGCATGAGGGATCCCGCTCACTCCACCAAGGCTCTTCCTCGGATTTGGGCCAGCCGCTCCGCATCCAGTACCTCACCCTCAGTGTAGTAGCCGGCAGCTTTTTTGGCCTCGATCTCCACACGGGCATCCGCCGGGATCAGCTCTTCTGGGATGGGCACCCGCTGCAGAACCTCAATGCCGGAGTTGGTGATGGCTCGATACTTGAGGTCGCTCATGGAAATCAGGCGATCGATTCGGGTTATGCCCAGCCAATGGAGCATGACTCTAGTCAATAATAAGCTCAACTATACTGAAAATAATGTATAATATGTTCAGTACGGATTACTACCAGTTGATCTTTCTGTTT
>NZ_JBSSCC010000047.1:0-17659 GCF_054059455.1 Thermostichus sp. MS-CIW-23
GTGAAGACTTCTTTACTACTGATCAATCCATCCTCCTTCCGAAGTTGGTTTGCTAAGTGCTGCTATTGTACCCCTTGAGCCCTTAACAGGCTGTATTGCCGATTGAGCCAACCAATTGAAAAAATGGGCATGAGCATTGTAGCCCGCAAAACGGAAATCAGGGTTGGCGGGCCCGTCGATGGGCTTTTGGATCTCGTCCTAGCCAGTTGTGATTACAGATTGTGCCTACAGATTGTGATTACAGAAGTTGCCATTGGGTGTCGGCAGCAGCCCGCCGCTCGAGTTCTTGAGACGGATGTGGGATCCCTTCTGCCCATAGCCCAGATCCGATAGGCTAGATTCACCCTCAAGGTATCAGCTGATGGCTTGGCAAACTCCAACACTGCTGCTGGTGGATGGTCACTCTCTGGCCTATCGCTCCTTCTACGCCTTTGCCTACAGCCGCGAGGGGGGGTTGCGCACTTCCACTGGGATCCCCACCAGCGTCAGCTTTGGCTTTTTGAAATCGCTGTTAGAAGTCTTGGACAAATACACCCCTACCCATGTAGCCGTTGCCTTTGATACACGGCAGCCCACTTTTCGCCACGAGGCCGACGAAACCTACAAATCAGGCCGCCCGGAAACGCCACCGGAGTTTATCGAAGATGTGGAGAACCTGAAGCAGGTGTTGACGGCACTACGCATCCCGATTTTGGTGGTGCCTGGTTTTGAAGCCGATGACATTTTGGGCACCCTCAGTAGGCTAGCCCCCCAAGATTACCGGGTGCAGATCTTAAGTGGCGATCAAGATCTGTTCCAGTTGATCGATACCGATGGAAGAGTTCGGGTTTTGCACCTCAACAGCAAAGATCGCATCAGCGAGTTTGGCCCCGAACAAGTGAAAGAAAAATTGGGCATCTGGCCTTGGCAGGTGGTGGATTATAAGGCCCTCTGTGGTGACCCTTCTGACAACATTCCCGGGGTGAAAGGGATCGGCCCCAAGCGAGCTGTGGAGCTGCTGGAGCGCTACGGCAGTTTGGATGAAATTTTCGACCACCTGGACGAGATCCAAGGAAAAGTCCAGCAATACCTCAAAGAAGGGATCCCGGCGGCCCATCACTCGCAATTTATGGCTCGGATCAAATGCGACGTTCCTCTTTCTCCCGACTGGGAGAACATGAAATTAACCGGCTTCGATCAAGAAGAATTGCTGCCGCTGCTGGAAAAATTGGAGTTTCACAGCTTCATCGCCCAAGTGCGCAAAATACAAACGGCTTTGGGGGGGATCCCAACCGAGGCAGAGGTGGTTGGCGCTTTTAATCCCACCGGGGATCCCGCAAACGCTCCTGACGAAGCCCTGTGGTTTGATTTTGCCCTCGATCCCGTCCCTTCTCTGCCGGCGGTGCGCATCATCGATACGCCGGAGCAACTGGAGCTTTTGCGGCAAGAGCTGCTGGCCTGCCCAGGGATTGTAGCTTGGGATACTGAAACCACCAGTCTAGATCCACGGGATGCCCAATTGGTGGGGATCGGCTGTTGTTGGTCAGAGGGAGATATCGCCTACTTGCCCATCGGCCACCGCCAGGGATCCAACCTGGATTGGGAGCTGGTTAAACAAAGCCTGCAACCCCTTTGGGAAGATCCCAACCGACCCAAAAGCCTACAAAACTGTAAGTACGACCTGAGCATTTTCCGCGCCCACGGGATCCGCCTGCAAGGGATCCAGTTTGATCCCATGTTGGCCAGCTACGTTTTGGATCCAGAAGCCAGCCACAACTTGGCCGATTTGGCAGCTACCCATTTGGGTTTGCCAACCACCAGCTACAAAAAGTTGCTGGGCAAGGAACAGTCCATTGCCGATATCCCGATTTCCAAAGTTGCAGAATACTGTGGAACTGATGCCTATTGTGCCTATCGTCTGGTGCCAATCCTCACCGAAAAGCTGCAGAAAACCGATCCACGCCTGTGGGATCTTTTTATTCAAGTCGAGCTGCCCTTGGCCCAAGTTTTGGAAGAGATGGAGTGGATCGGCATTCGCGTTGATACCGAGTTTCTGAGGCAATTTTCCCAAGAGCTGGAACAAGAGCTGCAAAGTTTGGAGCAGAAAGCCTATGCCCAGGCCGGAGAGACCTTTAACCTCAATTCTCCCAAACAACTGGGATCCCTGCTCTTTGAAAAGCTGAAATTGGACATTCGCAAAACCCGCAAAACGGCTACTGGCTATTCCACTGATGCCTCAGTTTTAGAAAAGCTAGAGGGGGATCATCCTCTCATCGAAACCATCGTGCAATACCGCACCTTGGCCAAGCTGAAATCGACCTATGTGGATGCTCTGCCTGCCCTGGTAAGAAGCGATACCGGCAGAGTCCACACCGACTTTAACCAAACCGTTACTGCCACCGGCAGGCTCAGCTCCTCAAACCCCAACTTGCAAAATATTCCCATTCGCACCGAGTTCAGTCGCCGGATTCGACAAGCTTTTATTCCCCAAGAGGGATGGCTATTGGCGGCAGCAGATTACTCTCAAATTGAGCTGCGCATTTTGGCCCACCTCAGCCAAGAACCTGCCTTGCTGGAAGGCTTTCGCTCAGGGGAAGATGTGCATACCCTAACCGCCCGCCTGCTCCTGGAAAAACAGGAAATAACCAGCGAAGAACGCCGCCTGGCCAAAACGATCAACTATGGGGTGATCTATGGCATGGGAGCGCAGCGCTTTGCCCGCACTGCGGGGGTTTCTTTGTCGGAAGCCAAGCAATTTTTACAGCGATTTAACGAGCGCTACGCCGGTATTTTCGCCTATCTGCGCTCCACTGAAGCCTTTGTGGAAAAGCATGGCTATGTAGAAACGATCTTGGGTCGCCGTCGCTATTTTCCCAATTTGTCCCGTCTGACAGGCCATCGCAAACAAGCGGAATTGCGGGCGGCTGTGAATGCTCCCATTCAGGGATCCGCCTCGGACATTATCAAAGTAGCAATGGTGCGCCTGCGGCAAAAGCTGCAGAACTTTCGTTCCCGCTTGCTCCTGCAAGTGCATGATGAGCTGGTGTTTGAGGTGGATCCCTCGGAATGGCAGGCCCTAAAACCGCTGATCCAAAGGGAAATGGAAGGAGCAGTGCCCCTCTCCATACCGCTGGTGGTGGATATCCAAATTGGCCACAATTGGAAGGAAGCGAATTAGATCATTGACGACAGACAATTTCAGGTCTGGAAAGAAGGGGATCCCGGCTCCGTGAAAATGTTAAGCTATGTAAAAGCGTTTGTTGTTTTCTTATGACTGTTGAGATTTACACCTGGCGTTTTTGTCCCTTTTGCATCCGGGCTAAGCAACTGCTGGATCGCAAAGGCGTGAAGTATATCGAGTACGCCATCGATGGAGACGAGGCAGCACGGGCGGAAATGGCCAAGCGGGCCAACGGCCGCCGTTCGGTGCCGCAAATTTTCATCAACGACCAGCATATCGGCGGCTGCGACGATCTTTACGCGCTAGAGGCTCGCGGCCAGTTGGATCTGCTCCTACAGCAGGCCAGCTAAGCCTCAACTGTATCTCTCATCACTTTGTAGCCTGTTTAACTTGAGCGCGAGCCTGCTTCACCATGGCAATTAAGGTTTGATGGGCGTCCTCGGAGTCCCGAAGAGGGTGGTCGAAGCGGATTCGCAGCGTTTGTACGGCCCCGTCGACCTGCACCCGCAAGTCCATCCCTTCCGGGTCAATGGCCTGCATGCGGGCTTGGGTAACTCCTTCCACCTGGCCAAAGACCCTGGCGTAGAGGGCTATTGCATCGGCATGATCTTCGTTCATGTGCTTGCAGATGCGCTCGCTAACTTGGGGGGTGAGAGGATCGCCCATGGCAGTTGTTTTTAGCTTACAGCCCTCAGTTTAAAGCTCCCGCCAGTCCACAGTAAACTACCCAACCCTACCCCTGGCCAGTACAATAATGCGGCTAACCCAGCGTTAAAAGCGGCGCTCCCGGATAGGCAGCCGTTTAGGTTTCAGAATAAAAAGGCAGGGATCCCTTCCCCTCCATCCCAGAGAACACCAGGGATCCAGGGGATCAAGCTTGTCCTTGGGCCTGTAGCTCCAACAGCTCATCTGCCATATCCAAAAAAGCCTCCCGATCCAGATAGGAGACATCTCCCACCCACTCCCCCAGCTTGACCACATAGACCTCGCTCAAGGTGGGCCGGCGCTGCAAATCGCGGGAATAGGCTTTCACCAACCCGAGCACCGATTGCTTTTTGACAATTCGCCTGTAGCGGGGATCGTCCTTGGCCCGCACACGATAGACGACTCCGGTCTCATCGCCAATTTCCATCTCAAACTGGCGCTCCCGCACCTCTTCAATGTAGAAGTTGCCATCTTCATCCAGCTTTTCTCGCTCTTCCACCACCACCTCGTAGCGGCGAGTGCGCAGCACCTGCCCAAAAAACAATCCCCCGTAGGGAATCTCGCGAAAGGCTAGCTGACGGCGGGAGATGGTGTAGAGCGGCCCCCACAGGAAGGGATAGAGCAACGAGAGAATCCCGACCAGGAAGGCGATTGCCCCCAGAAAGGATCCCTCGCCGAAAGCGCGGGAAAGAACCAGCAACGCCACACCCACCAAAATGGCCGTGATGATACGGCCCGTGCTCTTGAGGGCATCGCTCCAGTAAGCGGCATACTGAAGGCGCGTTGGCACCACCGGAATCACCGATTCGCATTCTTCTGGGGTTAGCTCCAACAACATGCTCCAAGGATCCTCACAATGCCACACTCCATCTGCAACGGGCCAGACCCTATCTTAAAATGAGGCAGGGGCGCTTTGCCGCCGGGCTTGTCTGCTGCCAGTCCTTGCGCACTTGCCACTTCCATGCCGACAGGATCCCATCTCTCCCCAACCGGCCAGACCATCAGACAGCAGGTGGCCCAGTTGGACGAGGGATCCCGTCGCGACAAGGCTTGGCTGGGGGATGCGGTGTTGAGCTTGTTTGCCCGGCAGTGGCTGCTTGGCCCACCTCAAGACTGGCAAGTGCCTTCCCCGCCCAGTTGTGACTTGAATCGCGCAGAACTCTTCACGTGGCTGACCTCCAACCAATTTCTGTCGGCCCTCAGGGATCCCACGCAGGTTGAGGCGGAAATCGGCCTGGTTTACGAAAAAGAAGGTCTGCAAGCAGCGTTTGAATACATCCAGACGCACCTGCTGCCTCTGTTTGTAAGGCAGGTGAACAACCGCGCCAAATCCCTGCGTGGCAAACGCCGCTAGCCAGTTTCTCAGCAAAGCAAGAGCGCGGCAGGATGGCTGGGCAGGTCGCCTCTTGAGGGGGAAGCAGAGTTAATGGGAAGAAGGGGGATCCACCCAGCGCCCATCGGCTTTGATCAGATCGATCAGCGCCTGCACGCCTTCCGATTCCGGCACCCTTTTCACTTCCTCTTTGCCGCGGTAGAGGGAGATCACCCCCGGCGTCTTGCCCACGTAGCCGTAGTCGGCGTCGGCCATCTCTCCTGGCCCATTGACAATGCAGCCCATGACGGCAATGTCTAGCCCCACCAGATGCTGAGTTGCGGCGCGCACCTTCTGCAGCACCTCCTCCAAATTGAAGAGGGTGCGGCCACAGGAAGGGCAGGCCACATACTCCACCATGGTTTTGCGCAGGTTCAGAGCTTGCAAAATGCCGTAGGCCACCGGGATCTCCTTTTCCGGCGCTTCCGTAAGAGAAACCCGAATCGTGTCGCCGATCCCTTCAGCCAAGAGGGTTCCGATCCCCACCGCCGACTTGATGCGCCCATATTCTCCATCGCCCGCCTCGGTGACACCTAAGTGGAAGGGGTAATTCAGGCCCAGGGCATCGAAGCGACGGGCTGCCAGCCGGTAGGCCGCCAACATGACCTGCGGGCGGGAGGCCTTGAAGGAAAGCACCACATTGTGAAAGTCTTGCTCGGCGCAGATTTGGGCAAATTCCAGGGCCGACTCCACCATGCCCTCAGGCGTATCCCCGTAGGTGAAGAGCATCCGCTCTGCCAGGGATCCATGATTTACCCCGATGCGCAGGGCTTTGTTCTGGGCTTTGAGGGTCTGGACAAGGGGGGTGAAAGTTTCCCGGATTTTGTTGCGGATGGCCTCAAATTCGGCTTGGGTATATTCTGTGCGACCGGGCTGAGGTTTTTCAAAGACGAACAACCCTGGATTGATGCGCACCTTGTCCACGTATTTGGCTACTTCCAGGGCGATCTTGATGCCGTTGTGATGGACATCGGCTACCAAAGGCACGGGCTTGTAGGTTTGGATCAGCTTCTCCCGAATCGCCTCCATCGCCTTGGCATGGGCCATGCTGGGAACGGTAACCCGCACAATCTCTGAGCCTGCCTCGTGCAGACGGCGGATCCCGGCTACTGCTGCGTCGATGTCGAGGGTGTCCTCGTTGATCATGGACTGTACCACCACCGGGTGCTGGCTGCCGATCAACACATCAGCTACGGCCACCGTGCGGGTGGGGCGACGGGGATAGACCGGTTCTGGGTAGGGCTGCTGGGGGGGGGCGTTGGGCCGATCCAGGGTTTGCATAGCTTGGTCAAGCCAAAAGAGCTGCTCTAGCTTGATTGTAGGTCGGAAACTAACCTGGGGTTCGATTCAGCTCAGGGTAGAGGCTGAGGGGTTCAACCCCGAGGATTTCGACGGGATCCCCAACCCTCAGGTGCTTGCCCGTCTCCGTTCTCGGGATCCACGTATTGATCCCAAGGCGATAGAAATGGTCAAAGCGGCTGGCTTCGGCCCAGGGTGGCAAGGTTTTCTGCCGTTGCGCTACGAAGTGCTTTTGAAAACCGGGATAGGCCTCTCCGCTCAGGGGATCCCGGGTGGGCACCACACAGCGGGCGCAGGGGTTAAGGCCCAGCAGCTCCACTTCCCCGATGCGAAAGCGCACCCCTTGATCTGCGCGGGCAAAGAGACGATCCTCCCAAAAGGCAGAGCAATCCGACAGCTCGATATTCATGCGAAAGCGTTGCCGAACCGCTTCCAGGGTCAAGTTGGGGAACCAACCGGCCACCGTCTCCAGAGTGGCTATGCTGATCAGGGTGGGGCCGTTGGCATAGGGATCATCCGGAAACCCCCTGAGAGGCTCCTCCAGCAGTTGCACCGGAAAACCGAACCAATCGCTGAGCCAAGTTTGTAAAGCATCCCGCTGCTGCTGCAGGTCAAACTGGGCCGTCTTGCCATCCCCCCACAACTGCACCTGGCCCAACTGGGGATCAAACCGGGCCCGCAGGCGGTGGACCGCAGCATGGCGCTTGCCGTTCACCCGCTTCCCCTCCGCATCCAAGAGGGCGTAGCGGCGATCCCCTTCCAAAGTTCCCCCCGCCGTCAGCCTCACCTCAGACAAAGAGATCCCATCCAGGGACTTGATGGGATAGACCGTTAACCTGGCAACCTGGGGCATGGCCTGTCTGCCGGGATCCCTGGGGGTGGGATCCGCCTTAGCTGCTTAACTGTCGGCTTCGGTGGGATGGTCGGTCGTGGGGTAGCTGCGGATAAAGTCTCTGGGGGTTACATTTTCTACAAACTTGCGAAAGGCCTCCCGCTCCGCCTCGTCGGCATCCTGGTTCATGGGGATCGAGGCTTCCGCAATGACCTCTTCCACCGTCCAGATGGGAACATGGGCCCGCAGAGCGAGGGCAATGGCGTCGCTGGGGCGGCAGTCGATCTCTTGTTTTTTGTCACCATTCACGGTGACGAGCACCGCGTAGAAGGTGTTATCCAGCAACGCGTGAATGATGACTCGCTCCAGCTTGATCCCCCACGTCTTCCAGGAATTGAGGATGAGATCATGGGTCATGGGGCGCAGTGGCTTTTGGTCGTCCAGGGCCTGCAAAATGGCGTTGGCCTCTGCTTTTCCCACCCAAATGGGCAGGGCACGACGCTCACTGCCATCGCGCAGGATGACAATGGGGTTTTGGTTGACGGCATCGACCGCAATCCCAGCCACATGCATCTCGATCATGAGCAATTGCCTCCAGCCGGTGATCTTGATCGTATCTACGGGCGTCAAAGTTTGGCAACACACCATGAGCTCAGTTGGTATTCCAGTTGAAGTGGCCTTGATCGGGGGCACTAGCGAGAGCCGCAGCTTGGCCGACGCCCTCAGCCGGCAGGGGATCCCTTGGGTGGCAACCGTCACCACTGAAGGGGCCAGAAGGCTGTATCAGGATTTGCCCGGTCAGGTGGTGGTCACCCGATTTTCGCCGTCATCTCTGGAAGAATTCCTGCAAGAACGCCGGATCTGCGTGGTGGTGGATGCCTCTCATCCTTTTGCCCAGCAAATCTCGCAACTGGCCATCCGGGTGACGGCCCAACTGAGAATCCCCTACCTGCGCTACGAACGCCCTCCTCTGGAGCTGGATCCCTGGGTCCAGGTGGTGCCGGACTGGCAGGGGGTGCTCACAGAGGCGGTGCTGGCGGGGCGGCGGGTGCTGCTGACGGTGGGAGTGAAGGCCCTACCCCTGTTTGTGCCTTGGCAAGATCGCTGCCAACTGTGGGCACGGGTGCTGCCGGAATCGGTTCCCCAAGCGGTGCAAGCCGGGATCCCTGCCGAGCGGGTGATTGGGATGCGCTTACCCCTCAGCTTGGAGCAGGAACTACAGCTTTGGCAACAGCTCAGCCCTCAGGTGGTGATCAGCAAAGCCTCTGGGGAAGCAGGTGGGCTGGGGATCAAACAGGCAGTGGCCAAAACCCTGGGGATCCCTCTGTGGGTGATCCGGCGACCCCCGTTGGACTATCCCTGGTGCAGTCAGGATTTGACAGAGGTGGTGCAGGAATGCAGGCGATGCTTGGGCAGAGCCAAACCTTGAGGTTGCCCGGCTCCGGCCAGACAAGTCAAAACGGCTCTTCGGGGGGCAGGTTGGAGTCGCGGTCTTGACGGGATCCCAGCAGTTCTAGGCGATCTACAGCGATGATGGGCCTCTGGCGCTCTTCTCCGGTGGATTTGTCTTTCCAGCGATCGAACTTGAGGCTGCCCGTTACTCCGATAAGACTGCCTTTGCGCACATACTCTCCGGCCACCTCGGCAGTGCGGCCCCACAACTCTAGGCTGAACCAATCGGGCTTGTCTTCTCCTTTGCGGAATCGGTTCACCGCCAGGCTGAAGGTGCACACCACCCTGCCCGACTCAAAGTAGCGCACCTCCGGATCCATGCCGGCTCGCCCCACCAGGGTCACCAGGTTCAAGCTCATGGGTAGTTTCTCCAGACCGCCAGTAGATCTAGCCTTCGTTGTAGCGCTCGCAAGGGATCCCTGTCATCTTTTTGCTTGCGACCGTCAGCTTGGGCTCAGAGCCGATTCTTTAGGATATCTACAGATTCAACTGCGGGGATCCCGATTGATCTCTGGGAAAAGCCTCTGCTGTGATGGACTTGATGCTCGGGATCCGGATCCGCACTCTGTCGCAAAAGTTTACAATGGCAGAAGCAGTTGAGCAAATGCCAGCCCACCAGACACTCCCACCGGCCAATTGCAGGGCTAGCAGAGCAGGTTCGTTGCTGTGAGAGGACGCATTCGGAAGCATTTCCCATGGAATTCATCTACACATACGCCTGGTTGATCCCCGTCTATCCTTTGGTGGCAGCCTTTCTCCTCGGCTTAGGTATCCTGATGTTCAACGCCTGGACAAGGGCCAACCGCTCTTTGGCTGCCTTTTTGAGCGTGTTCGCGACCGGGACGGCGATGGTTCATGCCTTTGCCCTTTTGGTCAGCCAGGTGCAAGGGCACGAAACCGTCCTCAGAACCATCACCTGGGCCCAGGCGGGATCCTTCTCGGTGGACATGGGCTTTGTCGTGGATCACCTGAGCGCCATGATGCTGGTGGTGGTGACCACGGTGGCCTTTCTGGTGCAGATCTACTCCCATGGCTACATGGCCCACGATCCCGGCTATGTGCGTTTCTACGCCTACCTGAGCTTATTTAGCTCCTCGATGCTGGGCTTGGTGGTCAGCCCCAACCTGGTGCAGATCTATATCTTCTGGGAGCTGGTGGGGATGTGCTCCTACCTGCTCATCGGCTTTTGGCACGACCGGCAGGCAGCGGCAGAAGCAGCGCAAAAGGCGTTTGTGGTCAACCGGGTGGGAGATTTCGGCCTGCTGTTGGGCATCTTAGGTTTTTACTGGATTTCCGGTACCTTCGCGTTTGACGAGATCGGGCGCAACTTGCAGGAGATGCTGGCTAGCGGGGCAGTGAGCAGCAGCTTGATTGCCCTGTTTGCGGTGTTGGTGTTCTTGGGGCCGGTGGCCAAGTCGGCCCAGTTCCCGCTGCATGTGTGGTTGCCGGATGCTATGGAAGGTCCCACGCCTATCTCGGCTCTCATCCACGCAGCCACGATGGTGGCGGCTGGGGTATTCCTCTTGGCCCGCATGTTCCCGGTGCTGGAAGGGATCCCGGTGGCCATGGACATCATCGCCTGGACGGGGGCGGGCACAGCCTTCTTGGGGGCCACCATTGCCATCACCCAAAACGACATCAAAAAAGGCTTGGCCTACTCCACCATTTCCCAGCTGGGCTACATGGTCATGGCCATGGGGTGCGGCGCCTATGGGGCGGGCCTGTTTCACCTGATGACCCACGCCTACTTTAAGGCGATGCTCTTTTTGTGCTCTGGCTCGGTTATCCACGGCATGGAAGCGGTGGTCGGCCATGACCCGGTTCTGGCCCAAGACATGCGCCTGATGGGGGGGCTGCGCAAATACATGCCGGTTACGGCCATCACGTTTTTGATCGGCACGTTGGCCATTTGTGGGATCCCGCCCTTCGCCGGCTTTTGGTCTAAAGACGAGATCTTGGGCGCTGTTTTCGAACGGAACCCAGCTCTGTGGGGGGTGGGCTTCCTCACCGCCGGGATCACCGCCTTCTACATGTTCCGCATCTACTTCCTCACCTTCGAAGGGGAGTTTCGCGGCACCAACCTGAGACTGCGGCAGGAGGTGGCCATCAGCCAGGGCCGTCCTGTGCCAGCTTTTGCCTATGTTTTCGCGGGGAAACAACCGGCCTTTGGCCCTGGAGCCATGAACATTCAAGAAAAACCCCAGCCCAGCAGCCATCCTGAAGCCCACGAAAACCTGCACGACGGAGATGCCCATGCCTCAGAGCCCCATGAGTCCCCTTGGTCGATGACCTTCCCGCTGTTGGCTCTGGCCGTCCCTTCTGTGCTGATTGGCCTGGTGGGCACCCCTTTTGCCAACTTCTTTGAAGCTTTCATCCACCCGCCGGCTGAGTCTGTGGCAGAGGCAGGCTCGATTTTACCGCTGGTGGCAGCAGAGTGGCAGGAGGTGCTGGCGGGCCATTTCGATTGGGCAGAGTTTCTAATCATGGCGGGTAGCTCCGTGGGCATTGGGCTGATCGGCATCACCTTGGCCAGCTTGATCTACTGGCAAAAGCGCATCGACCCGGGCACCTTCCCCCAAAGCCTGCAGCCGCTCTACTACTTCTCCCTCAACAAGTGGTACATTGACGACCTCTATGAGCGAGTCTTTGTGCAGGGCACCCGCTTCGTGGCACGGGAGGCGCTGGAGGTGGACAGCCGCATTGTGGATGGTGTGGTCAACCTGACGGGCTTGGTGACCATGGTGAGCGGCGAGGCGATGAAATACCTGGAGAGCGGCAAGGCCCAGTTTTACGCTTTGATTATCTTTGCAGCGGTGGTGGTGATGGTGGTGGCATCAGGGGTAGGGTTCTAGCTCGAAGGCGAGGATGGATCCGGCCTGCTTGGCCAAGGGATCCCTCAGCCTAGAACTGCTGCTATGCTACGGAGCAAGTTGAGCGGATCCCTTGTTGCAATGGCCCCGCGTTCTCTTAAGTCGATTTCGCATCCCTTGTTGGCGGAAAAGCAAGGTCAGAGGGAGCGTGTCTTTGCCCTGAAAAATCGGATCGAAGCAATCCTCTATTTGAAGGGGCAGCCTCTGGAGCTATCGGCCCTGGCCCAGTTGGCCCATTGCAGTCGCGACGAAGCCTACGATGCGCTGCTGGAATTAATGGAAGACTATGCCCACCGTGATTCTGCCTTGGAGGTCTTACAGCTGGAGGAGGGGTTTGCCCTGCAGTTGCGGGAGCCGTTTTTGGAGCTGGCCAACC
This sequence comes from Thermostichus sp. MS-CIW-23, assembly GCF_054059455.1. Classification (NCBI taxonomy): domain Bacteria; kingdom Bacillati; phylum Cyanobacteriota; class Cyanophyceae; order Thermostichales; family Thermostichaceae; genus Thermostichus; species Thermostichus sp. MS-CIW-23. Next base: position 12,067 of record NZ_JBSSCC010000047.1, read on the forward strand.
AGCTTTTACCCCCTGAAATTGGGGTGGGTGCTACCCGTACCCTGGCTACAATCATTCTGCGTGGCCCGCTCTCGCAAGCCGATTTGGTGGAGTTGCGCGGTCAAGGTGCTTATCAGCACGTGGCAGAGCTGGTAGAAAAAGGCTTCGTTACCCGCTATCGCAAAGAAGGCTGCCGTTCCCCTTGGTTGCGGGTGACCGATAAGTTTCATCGCTACTTCACGGTAGATGAGCTGGCCAAAAAAGCAGCAGAGGCGGCTTCTTTCCCCGAAGAATAAACTTTGAAGAATAAACTTTCCCCAACTGCAAAATGAGGGATCCCTAACTCCTCTCTCCCAAAGGGAAAGTGTCTCAATCTGGCTTGAAATAAAAAAGGATCCCCTGGTCGGGGATCCAAATCGAGGGGAGCGCAGCTTCGGCAGAGAAGGGATCAGCCGAAAGTAGGTTCGATTGCTGAGACTTCTACTTGTTGGGCTGAGGGGTGACCCGCAAATAGGGCTTAATTTCCTTGTAGCCTTTTGGGAACTTCTCTTTCAGCACTTCCGGATCTTTCAGCGAAGGCGGAATGATGACATCGTCACCGTCTTTCCAGTCGGCGGGAGTGACAACGTTATACTTATCCGTCAACTGCAGGGCATCGATCACCCGCAGGAGCTCGTCGAAGTTGCGGCCTGTGCTGGCCGGGTAGGTAAGAATGAGGCGTATCTTCTTGTTGGGATCGATGATGAACACCGAGCGCACCGTCAGGGGCAGCCCTTCTTGGTTGATGTTGGTTTGATCCAACATGTCGTAGAGCTGAGAAACCTTGCGGTCTGCATCCGCCAAGATGGGATAGTTCAGGGTGGTGTTCTGGGTTTCCTCGATGTCTTTTACCCAGCCCACGTGGGAGTCCACATCGTCCACACTGAGGGCGATCACCTTCACACCCCGCTTTTCAAATTCGGGCATCAGCTTGGCAACGGTGCCCAGCTCTGTGGTGCAGACCGGCGTGTAATCGGCGGGGTGAGAGAACAGCACCACCCAGCTATCTCCAGCCCAAGAGTAGAAGTCAATTTCGCCGTGGGTAGACTTTTGCGTGAAATTGGGAGCAGTATCGCCAAGTCGGAGAGACATACGCTCTTGATCCTCCGTAAAAGGGTTCAATCCGGTGAGACAGGGATCCGAATCCTTCGATCCGATCCCTCCCGATCTTGCCACATAACTCCACTTTTCCGAGCGGATTGCAGGTGATTTTAAGATTCTTGCTGGCGGGAGGGAGTGCTCCTCCTCTTCCCTGACGCCTTGCGCCCAGGCAGAACGTAAACAATTGCTGCGCGGATCTTAACGTTCCTTAAGTTCTTTGCTGCAGCGGTAGCCCCCTAGAAGTATGCTAGGTAGCACTAGATCCTCTGACGTAAGGTAGGCCATGGAAGAATTGAGGCAAGACGCAGAAACCGTTACACCTTGCAGCTTGGCCACCCTGTGGGCGCAAAAATATGTAGACGAGCTACGGGCACAGGCTGCCTTGGGCGAGCTGCCAGGCGCCCCTCTAGCTGACAAGGTGAAGGGATCTTTGCGCTTTGCCAGCTCCCAGGCCTGGGCGAAGACGGAGCGGCTCTTGGCTGCTGAAATACCGAGGCAGCGGCTGGATCCGGACTTGATTGATCCCTGGCAAATTGCCGAGGATTCCCAGGAGTTATTTGAAAAGGCAGCAGCAAGTTGTGGGGAGGGCCTCTCACCAGCCCGCTTTTCGGTAAAGATCGCGCCATCTTGTGGCCAGCTGCGGGCTCGCTACAGCAAGCCGGATCCGCGGGTACTTGGCTTTTTAAGCATGCAATTTCACTACACGGGGCAAATGGTCCTGCAGGCTCTGCTGCCCCAGGAGCGGGGTCTCTTCCACCCCTACTTGAAGGTTATGGATGACCACCTGTACATGCCTTTGCAGAGGATGTACGAGGCCGCTGCCGCCCAGGCAGGCGATCACTTTTCTGCGCCTTTGGCTGCTATTCAAGAGCTCTTGCCCCTGGTTACCAGCGTGGCAGAGTCCATTTGTGCCGAGGTAGCCCAACGTTTTCCGGACTATCACTGCGAAAGCGGTCCCTTGACAGATCTGAACGTGCGGATTTCCAGCATCCGCGATGTGGAGATGTTTCAGGTGTACTTGGGCCTCTGTGCCCTAGAAGGCAGCATGGCGGCTATCCAGCAGGAGCTGTTTCCCCTCTGTGTGATGCTCTACCCCCCTTTGAAAGTGAGCTGGGAGCTGGTACGGCAGATGCTCAAGCTCTTGGATAAGGTTCTGAGGTCTGGTCTCAGCCAGGCCAGCTATGCCGTCCTGCTGCCCTACCTCCAGGCAGTGCAGGGTATGTTCTCGCTGGAGGTTTTTCCTGAAAATGACCCCATCTGGAGCCATCAGCCCGATGTGATGCGCTTTATGGAGACGGCGCAGAATCTGTTGCAAGAATTGCTGGCTCAAAAAGCTTAAAGGCCAGTTAACGCCACCATTCCTATTCCCGCTCGCGACCTCCCAGTTACGCAAGGAAGGGAACATTGGCAGTTGCTGCTCAGCCTGCCTGCAGCTTGGGATCCACCAGCTCGGCTACGAATTGGTGCAGGATGGTGACATAGCGCTCTCTGGCCACCTGCAGCAAGTTGTTGTGATCGGCTCCCTCGATGGGCACCAAGCGTTTGGGATCCCGTGCTGCTTGGTAAAGGGCTTCAGCATGCCAGAAGGGGATTAGACGATCCTGGGTACCGTGCAAAATTAGCAGCGGGCAATTGATCTTGGCCATGCGGCTGAGGTTGTCGAAGCGATCGAAAGGTAGCAGCGGGATGCGCGTCAAGACGCGGAAGGCAGTCACGAAAGTAGATTCCAGGATCAGGCCGCCCACTGGTTTTTGCGCTGCCAGGTAAACCGAGGGCCCGCCCCCTACTGATCTTCCATAGACCAAGATCCGCTCCGGCGGGATCCCTTGGGCAACTAGGTAAGTGTAAGCGGCCTCGATATCTTTGTAAGCGCCGGCCTCGGAAGGGATCCCTTCGCTGGTGCCGTAGCCGCGGTAGTCGTAGGCCAAGACGCCAAACCCAGCCTGCTGCAGGTGCACCAAGCGGGGCAGGATATCCCCCAAGTCTTCAGCGTTGCCATGGCTATAGAGGAGGGTATAAGCAGCAGCCGGATTGGGCAGATATACCGCTGAAATCTGCAGCCCATCAGAGGTCGTGAGCTTGAGAATGGCGTCCCCATCTCGATAGCTGGCGGGACGAGGCAAAAAGATCATTCGCTCCGATTGAAACCAGCCCAGCCAGAGCAGGTAGCCGTACACCACCAGCCCGACCAGCAGCAAGGATCGCCCCACGCGCAGCCATGGGAAGGATCCCCAAACTAGTTGTAGGAGATCTCGGTGGGGCATTGACAGGAAGGCATCGACAAGTAAGTTAAGCTCAATTTGCAGCACTTGCCCAAGGTTCTGCGCTGCTTACAGGCAACCCCTTTCCCATAAGGGAAGAGGGGAGCAGGAAAACTGCATCCTTCAGGGCTCCGCTTGAGAGAAAAAGCATTTCCAGGCACAAACCCCAATCCAGTTGACAAGGGTGTGGGCGACAATGGTGACCAACAGGTTTCCCGACAGCCACAAGCCGATCCCCATGAGGATGCCGACCCCACCGGCCCAGACGGCATAAGGCCAGCCTTGCCATCCCAACCAATGCAAGGCGCCAAACAAGAGGCCACTCAGCAGGATCCCGCCTGTCCACCCCAAGGGGCTGGCCACCAGCAGGGACATCAACACGCCGCGAAACAGCCATTCCTCGCTCCAGCCCGGCAGCAGGCCCACCCAAAAGACATCTCCCCACCGCAAGGGATCCGCCACCCAGTGTAAATAGGCAGTGGCTGCCCGACGATAAGCCGGCCAGAACCGGTAAACCCCCCCGCTGAGCAGAGCCACCCCTAGCCCCAGCCCCGTTCCCCACGCCAAGGCTAGGGGATCCCAGCGAAACGGCACGGGAAAGGAGGATCCCAGCCAGATCCAGAGACCCACAATGAGAGCCGAGAACAGGGTGGTGATGCCCATCCCGTTTAAGATCTGTTCGCGCGTGCAGGGCTGGGTCTGGGAAGTCATGGAGGGGATCCCTAGGCTTCGAACTCCGGAGGGTTAACAGCAGCTGCTGTTTTTATCATCGTTTATCTCAGCGGTCCTAGGTTCACGGCAGGTTGACAGCAGCTACAGAGCGTCCCTCAAAACTGCCTCAGCTTGTAAGCCAGCATGGATATGAGCCTTGAGTGTGACCAAAGGGACTCAATCGCCCCCTTGCTCTGTCTTCTGAGCCTCTGTGTAGCGCTTGATAACCTCTCCGGAAACTTGCCCCGCTGTACCCGCGTAGTAGCTTGGGTTCTACAAATAACCACCCCAGAGCCTCTTTTTGAGTTCAGAATGTCTCCCAAAGAGAGCAGGAGCCGTGGAACTTTTAATACCTTGGCAACGACCGCCGGAGCCGCCTTGGGAGAAGCAGAAAGAAAAACGTGATTCAAGGCTTAGAGTAGAGAAGGGCTTCCAAGCTTTTACCCTCAGCCCGGCTATACCCCAAATACCCACACCCGAGATGGGTGCAAAGTGCTCCGCACCACGGACGCGACCGAGCGGCGCATTCACCAAGCCATTCAAAACGCGCAGGCTCGCTTCGACAGCGACAAGTTCGCCGACAAATTTGCCCAGCAACTGCGGGGAGAGCCGGGGAACTGAAGAAAAGCGAGCAGGAATGGCTCAGTCGCCTGGGAGCCTTGGGCAACCCAACCAACGGCGGATCTACTGCTGGCCAATTCAAATCTGCGGTGGGATTGTTTTCTGGAGAGTTGCCGCTACCATTACACTTTGAGCGTTGCCACCGGAAACTCCCCGGCGGGAAAAGAAGAGGGGGCTGCGTCCAAAGTGGGGGATTAAGGTCATGTTCCAGCGTATTGCTCTCGGCTCTGCTGCATTGGGATTGCTTCTGGCCATACCCGTCCTTCCCAGCCACGGGTTTGGAGAGCCCCGGGTCGTTCCCGATACCCCGTTCTACTTCGACAACCACCGCTTCGATCGCTACCCAGATGCGGTTGTGGTGCGGGTGGTCAACGGCGACACCCTAGTGGTGCAAATCGAAGGGGAACAGAAGATGCGCCTAATCCGGTTGGCCGGGATCGAGGGTCTCAGCCCGGAAGAAAACCCCTATTACCAGCAAGCCATTGAACTGATGCGGGAGCGCATCCTCTACCGCACCGTCAAGCTGGAAGGGGATAAGTTGCTGCGCAACGTAGATGCTACGGGCTTGGTGGAGGCCTATGTCTGGTTAGAAGGCCATCAGATGAACGCCATGTTGGTGCGCAATGGCCTGGCCCGCATCATCCCCTACAGCCACAACATCAAGTACGACAGCTACTACGGTGGCCTACAAGAAAAAGCCCAGCAGGAGCGCCTTGGCATTTGGAGCCGTCTCTGAGTTGGCTTTATACTGAACTTCAGTTCTTTAATCTTCAAGGGAGCAGAGAGGAAAGAGCATGACTCTAGTCAATAATAAGCTCAACTATACTGAAAATAATGTATAATATGTTCAGTACGGATTACTACCAGTTGATCTTTCTGTT